>CANGOY010000026.1 GCA_947455585.1 Comamonadaceae bacterium | reverse complement strand
GGTCGACATGGCCCTGCCCGGCACGCTGCCAGTCATGAACGTCGGCGCCGTCGAGCGCGCCATTGAGTTCGGCTTAGCCGTCAATGCACACATCGCCGAGCGCAGCATCTTTGCGCGCAAAAACTACTTTTACCCTGACCTGCCCAAGGGCTACCAAATCAGCCAATTTGAAATCCCCGTGGTGCAAGGTGGCGAGGTGTCGTTCTTCTTGGAAGTTGGCAAAGAGACCGTGCACAAAACTGTGCGCTTGGAACGTGCCCATCTCGAAGAAGACGCAGGCAAATCGCTGCATGAAGACTTCATTGGTCAGTCGGGCATCGACTTGAACCGCGCTGGCACACCGCTCTTGGAAATCGTCACCCAGCCCGACATGCGCAGCAGCGACGAAGCCGTGGCCTACGCCAAAGAGCTGCACAAAATCGTCACGTGGATTGGCATTTGCGACGGCAACATGCAAGAAGGCTCGTTCCGTTGCGACGCCAACGTGTCGGTGCGCAAGCCAGGCGCGCCCTTGGGCACACGCCGCGAAATTAAGAACTTGAACAGCTTCAAGTTCATGCAACAAGCCATCGACTACGAAGTGCGTTGGCAAATCGACCAAATTGAAGACGGCCACGCCATCGAACAAGCCACCGTGCTGTTCAACCCAGACACGGGCGAAACACGCGCCATGCGTACCAAAGAAGACGCGGCAGACTACCGCTACTTCCCCGACCCAGATCTGCCGCCTTTGGTGATTGGCCGCGATTGGGTAGAGAGCGTGAGAAGCGAAATGGCAGAGCTGCCACGCGTGATGGCTGAGCGCTTTGTCAAAGACTACGCGCTGCCTGAATACGATGCCACGCAACTCACACAGAGCAAAGCCGTCGCAGCTTACTTTGAAGCCACGACCAAAGCCTGCGGCCAAGCCAAACTCGCCAGCAACTGGATCATGGGCGAAGTGTCTCGTCGCCTCAACAGCGGTGAAGTCACGTTTGACAGCATCCCCGTCAGTGCAGCGCAACTCGGCGCCTTGATTGCCCGCATCAGCGACAACACCATCAGCAACAGCGCTGCGCGCCAAGTGTTCGATGGTCTGTGGAATAACGAGGGTGGAGTTGATGCCCTCATCGAAGCCAAAGGTCTCAAGCAAATCAACGACACAGGTGCGTTGGAAGCCATCATCGACGACGTGCTGGCAGCCAACCCCAAGAACGTGGAAGAGTTCAAGGCGGGTAACGCCAAAGCATTGAACGGTTTGGTCGGCCCCATCATGAAGGCCAGTAAAGGCAAAGCCAACCCAGCGCAAGTCAATGAACTGTTGATGAAAAAGTTGAGCTAAAAATAGCCAAACACGAGGACACACACATGAACACATCCACCTTGCTTCGCCGCACCGTGTTGAGCTTAGCCACAGCGTCTGCATTAATGGCCGCAACAACGACAAGCGCTTTGGCACAAAACAAAAGCCTGTTGCGCATCTCCAGCCCTGCAGTAGCTGATGACTGGCACGGCAAGATGTGGGATGTGTTCAAAGAGTCGCTGAACAAGTCCGCACCTAACCAGTACGACGTGCAAATCAATCTGAATGGGGCTTTGTTCAAACAGGGTACAGAGCCCGCTGCCATGGCGCGTGGCAATTTAGAGTTGGCGTCTATCTCGGCCTTTGACATTGCCAAGCTGGTGCCAGAGTTTTCTATCTTCACTGCGGGCTATGTCATTCGCGACCCCAAGCACCAACAAAAGGTGTTCAACGGCCCCATCGGCGACGAGCTGTTCAAAGCTGCATCTGAAAAAATGGATGTCACCATCTTGGCCACCGCTTACTTGGGCACACGCCAACTCAACCTGCGCGATACGCGTAAGGTCAATACACCTGCCGACCTCAAAGGGGTGAAGCTGCGCATGCCAGGGTCTAAAGAATGGTTGTTTTTAGGCGATTCTTTGGGCGCCACAGCCACACCGCTTGCTTTTGGAGAGGTGTACATGGGTCTAAAAACAGGCACCATCGACGGCCAAGACAACCCTCTGCCGACCGTTCGCGCCGCCAAGTTTTACGAAGTGACGCAACAAATTGTGTTGACCAACCATTTAGTCGACAGCTTGTTCATTGCGGTGTCTAACAAGACATGGAGCAGCCTTTCTGCTGCCGAGCAAAAAAACCTGAAAGCTGCTGCACAAGCGGCCGCCAAGTTCAACAACGACAACCGCATCAAAGAAGAAACGCAAATCTTGGACTTCTTCAAAAAGCAAGGTTTGCAAGTCAACAAGCCCAACGAAGCAGCTTTCCGCAAAGCGGTGCAAGCGGCTTACGATAAATCCGAAATGGCACAAAACTGGCCCAAGGGTCTGATTGAGCGTATCAACGCGACCAAATAAAAATGTTCTTGCGCAAAATCGCAAACGCGGTTGGAGGCTTGCTGTTCCTCGCGTTGTTCATCACCTTCCTCGTTCAAATCGTGGCGCGCTTCGGGTTTGACCAACCGCTACCTTGGAGCGATGAGTTGGCGGTCATCTTGTACCTGTGGGTCATCTTGTGGAGCTGCGCATTTGTGGTACCCGAGAAGGAGCATGTGATGTTCGACTTGGTGTGGAACACCGTCAACCCCGCCACCCGTCGCCTCATGCGCATGGTGGGTCACACACTGATTGGCGGCTTGGCCATCGCTGCCATTCCTGCGAGCTGGGAATACGTGCACTTCATGGCCCGCGAAAAAACCGCTGTATTGGGTCTGTCGTTTGAATGGGTGTTTCTGCCCTTTGTACTGCTCCTTGTTTCCTTGGCTGCACGCAGTTGGCACGGTTTGGTGCAAGCCATGAACAACCGCGACGTAGACATTCACGAGGTCAAACCATGACGATGTCACCCCTCACCGCCCTCGCCGCCGTGTTGGTGCTGGGCATGTTGTTACGCATGCCCATTGGGTTTTCGATGCTCATGTCAGGTGTGGCTTACCTCATCACCAAAGGCCAAGACTTAGGTCTTGTGGCTGAACAGGTCAGCAACGGTCTTTACAACAGCTATGTGCTGTTGGCTGTTCCCTTGTTTGTGTTTGCCGCCAATTTGATGAACGCGGGCACGGTCAGCGAACGCATTTTTGACTTCTGCCGCATCTTGGTCGGACGCATGCGCGGCGGCTTGGCGCAAGTGGATATTTTGGTCAGCGTCATCTTCTCGGGCATGAGCGGCAGCGCCATTGCCGATGCCGCTGGTCCGGGCTTGGTGACGATTCGGCAAATGCTCAAGAAGCCCGAATACTCGCGCGGTTTTGCAGGCGCGGTGGTGGTGGCCAGTGCCACGCTCGGCCCCATCATTCCGCCGTCTATTCCGATGGTGATTTACGCCCTCGTGTCGGGCGCGTCTGTGGGCGCTTTGTTTTTGGGTGGTGTGGTGCCCGGTTTGCTGATGACGGTCTTGATGATGAGCGTGGTGCACATCATTGCCACCCAACGCAACATGCCACGCGAAGAACCGATTCCCATGCGCGAATGGCCGGCTATTTTGTTTCGCGGTGCGTTACCGCTGTCCATGCCCATCGTGTTGCTGGGCGGCATTTACTCGGGTGCATTCACACCTACAGAAGCCGCCGCCGTCGCGGCACTGCACGCGTTGATTTTGTCCACCGTGGTGTACCGCGCGCTCACATGGCGCAGCTTCTGGGGCGTGGTGATGGAGTCCACACGCGCCAGCGCCGTCATCACCATCATCTTGGCGGGCTCGTTCATCTTGAACTACGCCTTCACTGCCGAACAGGTGCCACAACACATGGCCGCTTGGGTCGATGGCATGCAGCTCAGCCGCATTCAGTTCTTGCTGATGGTCAACGTGCTGTTCTTGGTGTTGGGTTGCTTCCTCGATGTGTCTGTGTTACTGCTGGTGTTTGTGCCGATGCTCTTGCCGGCTGTGAATGCGCTGGGCATTGACTTGGTTCACTTCGGTGTGTTGGTGGTGCTCAACATGATGATTGGCCTCATTCACCCACCGTTTGGCATGCTGCTGTTTGTGACCAAAGCCCTCACCGGCATCCCGATTGGCGAGATGATGCGCGAGGGCTGGATGTTCTTGGTCATGCTGTTGGGCTTGCTGCTGGCCCTGACGTTCTTTCCAGAACTGGTGCTGTGGTTGCCACGCACCATGGGTTACGCAGGCGTGGCTGCGTAACACTTCGACCGAAAATTACTTCACGCCGTAGCGTTCGCGGTACGCCTGCGTACGCGCCAAGTGCTCGCCCATCGCGTTGCCGTTTTGGGCGTTGAGGTAGGTGAGCAAATCGCTCAGCTCAGCAATCGCGCACACCTGCAAGCCCACTTGCTCGCGCACGTATTGCACGGCGCTGTAAGGCACGTCTTGGGTGCTGCCATCGGCTTGCTTTTCAGTTGCCATTTCTTGGCGGTCCAGCGCAATCGCCACGGCATGCGGTGTCGCACCTGCAGCCTTGATGAGGGCAATGGACTCACGTGCTGCCGTGCCCGCGCTCATCACGTCGTCCACGATCAGCACGCGACCTTTGAGCGGTGCGCCCACCAAGCTGCCGCCTTCGCCGTGGTCTTTGGCTTCTTTGCGGTTGTAGGCAAAGGGCACGTTTTTGCCCAAGCGGGCCAATTCAATGGCCACCGCCGCGCCCAAAGGAATGCCTTTGTAAGCGGGACCAAAAATCATGTCGAACTCAATGCCGCTTTGCACCAAGCGCTGAGCGTAAAAGCTGGCAAGCTTGCCTAACTTGGCGCCGTCGTCAAACAAACCGGCGTTGAAAAAGTAAGGGCTCATGCGGCCCGCTTTGGTTTTGAACTCGCCAAATTTCAGTACGCCACAATCCAGCGAAAATTGCACAAATTCTTGGGCCAACGCATCGTTGGTAGCAGCACTCTGACTCATGGGGAAATTCCTTGTTCAAACTAACCAGCCTCAACCTCAACGGCATTCGTTCGGCCGCCCGCAAGGGCGTGGAAGCTTGGCTCGATAAAGCCAGCCCTGATTGTATTTGCGTCCAAGAAATCAAAGCCCAAGCCCCAGACGTCGAAGGCGCCTTCGACACCTTGGCGGGTCTGAAAGGCCACTTTCACTATGCCCAGAAAAAAGGCTACTCCGGCGTGGGCGTATTCACCAAGCACGAGCCCAGCGACGTCATCGTGGGTTTTGACGGCGGCGAATTTGATGCCGAAGGCCGCTACATCGAGTTGCGCTTCGATACGCCCACCCAAAAATTGTCCATCATCAGCAGCTACTTTCCCAGCGGCTCGTCAGGCCCTGAGCGTCAAGACGCGAAATACCGCTTCTTAGCGGCCATGTACCCACACCTCAATGCCTTGAAACAAGAACGTGAGTTTGTGCTGTGCGGCGACATCAACATCGCACACCACGAGGCCGACTTGAAGAACTGGAAAGGCAACAAAAAAAACAGCGGCTTCTTGCCCGAAGAGCGCGCGTGGATGACGCAACTCACCACCGACGGCGGCGTGGTGGATGTGTACCGCCATCTGCAGCCCGACACCACCGATGCTTGCTACACCTGGTGGAGCAACCGCGGCCAAGCCTATGCCAACAACGTGGGCTGGCGTTTGGACTACCACTTGGCCACGCCAGCGCTGGCAGCAAAGGCGCGCAGTGAGTCAATCTACAAAGACGAAAAATTTTCAGACCACGCGCCCATCACCATCGCGTACGACGGTTTGATTTAAAACCGCTCACTCATCAAAATCCCACATCTGATGCAGGTCTAGGCGAATCAACGCGAGCAGCTCCACCACCTCTAGCTGCATGCGCTCTGCGGCATTGAGGTTGTCGCTGGCCATGCGCGCAATCAGCAACACGTCTGACAAACTGCCCTCGCCCAAGGTATAGGCTTTGACCGATTTTTCGGCGGCCAAAGCTTGGCGTTGTGCAGCAGATTTCAAGTTATCAGCGGCTGTGCGTTTGTGCTGAAACTGAATGAACATGCTTTCAAACATGGCGCCCAGTTGCTGCTCAGCCAGCAACACTTTGTCACTGGCGGCTTGCGCATCGGCCACCAACGCTGACGCGTGGTGAAAGCGAGAGGCGCCAGGAAACGGCATCGAAAACATCACACCCGAAATGGTTTCAGCTCCTGCTCGCTCGCGTCCACTGAACACACCCACCGTCGGGTCGGGCAAGCGGTCACGCGAGGCGCGGTCAGCGGCGAGGCGCAAGCGTTGGGCATCCACGCGCATCATGTTGAGCTCGTGGTTTTTGTCTAAAAACTCTTGGCGCATGGCGGCCATGGTTTCAGTCAAAGCGGATAAGTTAGGCGACGCGTCTAAACGCAAGGCTGCAGGCATGTGCGTGGGTAACACCATGCCCGCATAGCGGCGCGTGAAGGCTGAGGCGCTGGAGGCCAACTGGGCATCAGCCACAGAGCGTGCCGCCGTGATGCGCTCAAACTCGGCATTGGCCAGCTCGGCATCGAGCTGTGAAATTTCACCATGCTTGAGCTGCACTTGCGTAAGGCGCTGCATCTTGGCGGCCAAGTCAAAGGTGGTCACCGCATTTTTTTGGTCGGCCAAAGCGCGCAGGTAAGCAAACCAAAAACGCATCAACTCGCGCGCGCCTTCGTGCATGGCATCGGCGTATTCGATGTCGGCAAAAGCTTGGGTTTGCGTGGCGAGGTCAGCGTCCATGCCGCGCTTGCCCCAAAAGCGCACAGGGCGCTCGATGCTCACCAGCGATTCATGCATTTGCGTGCCTGCAGCCACATCTCGGCGGCGTTGCGATGTGCTGCGCAAGGTGAACTCGGCTGCACCTGAATCAATGCCTTTGGCCCGCGCTGTGCCGGCTTCTTTTTTAGAGCGTGCGGCTTGCATCAAGGGGCTGCTGAGCAAGGCGTCTTTCACCGAAGCTTCGGCAGGGAGATAAGGCAAAAGCTGTGATGTCACCGTCGACGCTGAGGCCGAACCGGGAGGTGCGGACGCAGCAGCAGACGATGCGGCTGTTGTTGAAACTGCTGGCTGCTGGGCCTGCGCCACCCCCAGCGACAAGACACACGTGCAAGCGATAGAAGCGACTACAACATCAAATTTCACGAATCGTTTCATGACTTCCTCCAAGGCAAGAAGCGCGTGAGCGCATGCCACGGCACGCCATCCAGCCCCCCAAAGCGTTCAAAGAGTTTGGGCAACAACAACAAGGTCAGCAAGGTGGAGCTGAGCAAACCGCCCGTCACCACGATGGCCAAGGGCCGTTGAATTTCTGAGCCAGGCCCCGTTGCAAACAACAACGGAATCATGCCCAACGCGGTGATGACCGCAGTCATCAACACAGGGCGCAAACGGCGCTCGGTGCCCAAGCGCACCACCACGTCCATGGCCTCGCCATCGAGTAAGCGCTCGTTGAAGTGCGTGACCATCACCACGCCATTGAGCACGGCAATACCGAGCAGTGCGATGAAGCCCACTGATGCAGGCACAGACAAATACTCACCCGAAATGGCCAACGCCACCACACCGCCCACCAAGGCAAATGGAATGTTCAAAAAGATGATGCCCGCCTGAATGGCCGAGCCAAAGGTGAACACCAAGATGGTGAAGATGAGCACCATGGCCGCAGGAATGACCAACCCCAAACGCGCCGCTGCGCGTTGCTGGTTTTCAAACTGGCCGCCCCACACAATGCGCACATCGCTGGGTAGCTTTAATGCAGCCACGGCTTTTTGGGCATCGCCCACAAAGCCTGTCAAATCTCGGCCATCCACCGACACCTGAATGCTGGTGAAGCGCGCGCTTTGTTCGTGGTCCACACGGATAGGGCCATCGACCAAGCGAATGTCAGCCAAGGCACTGGCGGCCCACACACGGCCATCGGGTGCAGCGAGCTGCAAGTTTTTAAACGCTTCTGGGCTTTGTCGTGTGGCCTCGTTGCCGCGCAGGGTGAGCGGCATGCGCACACCGTCTTGCAACACGTAGCCGAGTGACTCGCCTTCGACTTGGTTTTTCAAGGCTTGCTGCAAGGCTTCCACACTGAAGCCCGCTTGACCCATGGTCGTGCGGTTCAAACTGACCGACACGTACTGCAAGCCTTCGGCCTTGGGTGCAATCACTTCGGCAGCACCTGGAATGGTGCGCACGGCATCGGCAACTTGGTGGGCGGCTTCGTTCAAGCTGCCGAGGTCTGTACCAAAAATTTTGATGGCCACATCGCCGCGTGTGCCGGTGAGCATTTCAGACACACGCATTTCAATGGGCTGGGTGAAGCCATAGACCAAGCCCGGAAAACCATCCAACACCACGCGCAGCGCATCGACGATGTCGTCTTTGTTGCCGCGCCATTCGCTTTTGGGTTTGAGCACCAAGAAAGTATCGGTCTCATTCAGACCCATCGGGTCTAGCCCCAACTCGTCAGAGCCTGCACGGGCGACGATGGCTTTGACTTCGGGCACGTTTTCCAAAATGGCTTGTTGCACACGCGTGTCAATCTCTAGCGAAGCCTCCAGCGAAATCGAGGGCAGCTTTTGCAACTGCACCAAGATATCGCCTTCATCCAAGGTGGGCATGAAGGTTTTGCCGATGAAGCTGTACAACACGGCAGCCACGACCAACGAGGCCAGAGACACGCCATACAACCACTGCGGCTTGGCCCAAACACGTTCACGCAAACGCAGATACCCCGCATGAATTTTTTGCATCACCACAGGCTCGTGTGCGCCCTCTTCTTTCAACACCATCGATGCCAAAGCAGGAATCACACTGAACGCCAACAGCAGAGAAGATGCCAAGGCCATGATGATGGTCACGGCCACGGGTGCAAACAGCTTACCCTCTAAGCCTTCAAGGCTCAGCAGCGGTAAGAACACCACGCAAATAATCAGCACGCCCGAAGCCACAGGTTTGACCACCTGACGCACCGCACCCAACAAAATTTCGGTCTTCGACAAGGCGTGGCCTTTGGTGTGTGACGCAAATGCGGTTTCGATGTTTTCCACCACCACCACCGCCGCGTCGACCAACATACCCAGCGCAATGGCTAAGCCGCCCAAGCTCATCAAGTTGGCCGTCAAGCCAAAACTGCGCATGAGCATGAAGGTGCTCAGCAACGACAAGGGCAAAGCCACCGCCACCACCACGGCCGCACGCATGCCTCCCAAGAACACATACAAGGTGATGCACACCAACACGGCGGCTTCAATCAAGGCGTGAATGACCGTATCTGCAGCACGCGTGACCAACTCGCCTCGGTTGTAAAAGGTTTTCACCGTCATGCCTTTGGGCAAGCGCGGCGCCATTTCGGCCAACTTGGCGTCCACCGCGTTCACCAACTGGCGGGCATTCACACCGCGCATACCCAGCACCAAGCCCTCCACCGCTTCGCCTTGGCCGTCATGAGTGACTGCGCCGTAGCGAGTGAGTGAGCCGTGCGTGACGGTGGCCACATCATCGAGCTGCACGCGTGCGTTGCGGGTGGTGGTCAAACGCACCGCACGCAAATCGTCCAGCGTTTTGACTGCGCCTTCTACGCGCACCACCAAAGCTTCTTCGCCAGCCGTCAATCGACCTGCGCCATCGTTGCTGTTATTGGCTAGCAATGCTTGACGCAAGTCAGTCATGCTCACGCCCATCGCGGCCATCTTGGCTGTGTTGGGAATGACTTCGAAGGTTTGCACTTCGCCGCCAAGCGAGTTGACTTCGGCCACACCGGGAATGGTGCGCAGCTCGGGGCGAATCACCCAGTCGAGGACACGGCGTTTTTCAGCCAAGCCGAAGTCGCCTTCAAGCGTGAACATGTACACCTCGCTCAGCGGTGTGGTGATGGGAGCTAAGCCTCCGCTCACACTGGCAGGCAAATCGCGCATGACCGAGCCTAAACGCTCCGACACTTGTTGGCGTGCCCAATACAAATCGACACCTTCGTCAAAGTCGATGGTGATGTCGGCAATGCCGTACTTAGAGATGGAACGAACGATGCGTTTATTGGGAATGCTCAATAGCTCTTGCTCGATGGGTTTGACCACGCGCTGCTCGACCTCTTCGGGCGTCATGCCCGGAATTTTGAGGATGACCTTGGCCTGCGTAGGCGAGATATCGGGGAAGGCATCAATCGGCAAATTAAGCCACGCGTAGGTGCCTGCAACAAACAGCACGCCAGCACACGCCAGCGTGAGGCTGCGAAAACGCAGGCTCAGACGAATGAAGTGTTCAAACATCACTCGTCCTTTTGTAACAAGGCACGCAAGGACGCGATGCCTGTGACCGCTACTTTGCTGCCCGCAGGCAATGCAGCTTCAACCAACGACAGGTCGTCGGTGGAGGAAATCACATTCACGGTTTGCGCTTCAAAGCCTTTGTCGTTCGCCACAAACAACCACGGCTTGCCACGCCACAGCGTGACAGCGCGTGCGGGTACCAGCCATTGCGAGTCAGGCTTGGCCGCGCCCGCTTTGCCTTTGGCATGCACAGTGACCGACACCAACTCACCCGCTTGCAAGCTGCCTCGGGTCGTGACAGTAGCGCGTGCGCGTGCCGATTGGCTGGCATCCACCGCGCGGCTCACGCCAATCAGCTTGGCTTTGGCATTGCGCGAGGCAATGCTGACCTCATCGCCCACTTGCAGCTGCGCGGCTTTGTCGGACGAGAGTTGCACGTCGAGTTGCAACTGCGAACTGTCCGCCAACTTGAACAACATTGCCCCCGCCTCCACACGCTGACCCACAGCGACAAAGGCCTCAGACACAGTGCCCGACAAAGGCGCTTTGAGCGTACCTGTGGCGTAACCGGTGTTGGCATCAAAACGCATGCCTGCGGCAACCAACTCGGCCTCGCGTGCGTGTAGCTGGGCTTGCGCGGCTTCTTGTTTGGAACGACTAAGCTGCAAACGCACGGCAGGAATGATGCCTTCGTCAAACATGGCTTGGTCACGCTGGGCTGCGGCTGAGGCGTTTTTGTAATCCAGCGAGGCTTCATTCAACAAGCGACGCGCATCGCCCAACATAGGGCTTGTGAAGTGCGCCAAAGCAGCTCCCGCCTTGACCGTGTCGCCCACACCCACTAACAGCCGAGACACTTGGCCCGCATACGGCGCAGACACCGTGAACTCTTTGCCCGGCGGCATGACCACCGTGGCACTGGCCAACAACTGGCCGCCTGTCGAGGCTTGCACCGCGGCCACTTGCACACCGAGGCTGGCTTGCTGTTTGCCGTTGAGTGGCAACAACACAGGCGCGCTGGCCGCAGGTTGCGCTTGCGCAAACACGCTCAGGGTCAGCACGGACAGCGCACAAACCAAAGCACGGGGAACCAAAAATTTCAAGGAATTGAACATCACACACTCCATACATCACTTACCGACAGACGGTGCACATGGGCGTGCACACGCGTGAAAAGTCAGAAATGAAACGTGGGAGGCGCGTGCGCTAGCACCGGCAATCCCGGCAAAAAGGCCAGGCGTGTGCTGCGCGTATCGACCCGTCGCCACACGCGGGGGCTGACGCTGCACACCACTGCCGCAACAACAAACACGGCCAATATCAAAAACATGTGCGGCTGCTCTTGCACATCCATCGACACTTGGCGGGCGTAAGACGTTTCCACGCCAACAGCGGGCGACTCGTGCTCTTCGTCTTGACTAAAGCTGATGACAGCAGAGTCTTCGTGCGTGACAGCCACACTGCTCACCCCTGCAAGGTGCAAGCCCGTGACGGTGGACTTTCCGTAATGCGCGTGCAAAAACGGCCCCACAGCCAGCAATGCCACGAGGGCAATCGCCATGTAAAGGCACAGAGATTTGAACAAGGAAGCAGACTTCATCACAGGTGAAATCTTAGTTCAAAACCAATATCCCCTTGGCTCTCACTCACCCACCCCACCTACACTTAGCAGGTGACTACAAATACAAACCAAAAAATCGCCATCATTGGCGCAGGCCCCGCCGGCCTGATGGCCGCTGAAATGCTCAGCGCCGCAGGCGTTTGCGTACATGTGTATGACGCCATGCCTTCGGTCGGCCGCAAGTTTTTGCTGGCGGGATTAGGTGGGCTCAACCTCACGCATGCCGAGCCTTTTGACATCTTCACCACCCGTTACGCTGAGCGCAGCGAAGCTTGTGCAGCATGGCTTAAAACATTCGATGCCGCTGCTATTTGCGAATGGGTCAAGGGCTTAGGGCTAGACACCTTTGTCGGCAGCTCGCAGCGCATCTTCCCCACCGACATGAAAGCCGCACCACTACTGCGCGCGTGGCTGCACCGCTTGCGCCACCCTGCGCAAGGTATACCTGTGACGTTTCATATGCGCCACCGTTGGAACGGTACTTTGCAACACGCCAACAAAAAATTCACGCTCAGTTTCGATACAGCACAAGGCACACACACCGCGCATGCCGATGCCGTGCTGTTGGCCTTGGGCGGCGGCAGCTGGGCCAAGCTTGGCTCGGACGGTGCATGGCAACCGTGGGTGAGTGCATTGGGCATTGACGTGTCGCCACTGCGCCCCAGCAACTGCGGCTTTGATGTGCAAGGCCGTGAAGGCCATACCGGCTGGAGCAGCCACTTGTCGAGCCAGTTTGCAGGCACACCTCTCAAGTCAGTCGCTTTGTCATTCACCGACAGTGCGGGCCACAGCTTTAGCCGCCGAGGTGAATTTGTGGTCACCGCCACAGGCGTGGAAGGCAACTTGGTTTACGCCGCCTCTGCGTTGTTGCGCGACGAAATAGCACGCAGCGGCACAGCCACCTTGCACCTCGACCTCAAACCCGACTTCACGCCCGAGCGCGTGCTGGCCGAGGTGTCGCACCCGCGTGGCACACGCTCGCTCAGTAGCCATTTGAAAAGCCGCCTCAACCTCAGCGCTTTGCATTTGGGCCTGTTGCATGAAGTGTTGAGCAAAGAAGCCATGAACAACCCCGCGCAATTGGCAGCGGCCATCAAACATCTGCCCATCACGCTGGCAGCCACGCGACCGATGGACGAAGCCATCAGCAGCGCAGGCGGCGTACGCCTAGAAGCGCTCGACGCGCACCTGATGGCCACGGCTCTGCCCGGCTTGTTTGTGGCCGGTGAAATGCTGGACTGGGAAGCCCCCACCGGCGGCTACTTGCTCAGCGCCTGCTTGGCCAGCGGACGCGTGGCAGGCCTAGGCGCAGCGCGGCTTTTGGGCCATTGATAGACCGCGAGCCTTGTTAGCCAAGGCTCAGCTTCGGGCTCTATGATTAGGGCATTGCCTTGTTTTAGATTGTTTTTCAGACATGTTTCGCACACTCCTTAAATCCAAAATCCACCGCGTGGCCACGACGCAATGCGAGCTCCATTACGAAGGCTCCTGCGCCATCGACGAAAACCTGCTGGACGCCGCCAACATTTGTGAGAACGAACAAGTCCACATCTGGAACATCAACAACGGCGAACGCTTCATCACCTACGCCATCAAAGGCGAGCG
>CANGOY010000025.1 GCA_947455585.1 Comamonadaceae bacterium | reverse complement strand
TAACGTGGTGCTGACCATTACGTATTTCGATAGACTTGGAGCACCTAGACTCGTATGAACCTCAACTCTTCGAACCGCCTAGTGCGGACCCGCATGCTAGGTGGTGTGGCAGGGGCGTAGTCGCGATGACTACCCCCTATGCCGATTGTCACTTTGTTGCATACAAAGGCAAGTGCGGGTCCATTAGTATGTGTTCGATATGGAACACAGCAGTAATGACCTTGATGAACATGCACTTGCCAACGTATGGCTTGTGCTTGGCAGTGCGGTCGCGTTCTTTTTTGCTTTCAAATTGAACTTCATGCTCTTTGATTCGCTGGAGTTTTCGCAAGGCGTCAATTGGATTTTTCTTCCAAGCGGACTCAGGATGTTGTTGGTCTTGGTGTTGTTGCATTCAGGCGCGGTTGGCATTGCACTCGCTTCGTGCCTCATCAACTACATGACGGGTTCTTCAGAGCAACACGTGTTCAATATCGTGACGGCTGTCATCTCTGGCTTTGCACCTTTGATGGCTCGGCAAATTTGTGCTACCTATCTTCATCTAGACACGAATCTGAACAACTTGACTTCAAAATCACTTTTTCAACTGTCCGTCGTATTCGCCATAGTGAGCGCTGTGTTGCATCAAGTTTGGTACTTTTGGAACAAGGCATCCGAGAGTTTTATCTCTGGCGCATTCGTGATGGCTGTTGGCGATTGGCTTGGCACCGTGCTTGTGTTGGCAACGGCTTCGTTGCTCATCAAGGTTTACAAAAGATAAGTGACGAGTTTGAAGTCTGGGTCGTCTTCGTATTTTTTGATTTCAAAGCCCAGTTTCTTCATCAGGGCCAGCATGCCCGGGTTCTTGGCCAGCACCAAACCATCTATCTCTTGCAGGCCTTTGTCGCGCGCCTCTTCGATGATGCCCAGCATCAGTCGTGAGCCTAGGCCTTGACCGCCAAACGCATCGGAAACGACCAGCGAAAACTCGCAACTGGCGCGGTCTGGATTGGTGATGTACTGAGACATGCCAATGATTTTTTCTGAAGCTTGCAACTCGCCTTCAGCGTTGCGTTCGTTGGACTTTTGGATGGCGACTAATGCCATTTCTCGGTCGTAGTCAATCAAGGTCATGCGGGCCAGCATGAGCGGGGTGAGTTCTTTGTTGTGCGACACAAATCGCATGTAGCGACTCTCAGACGAGAGGTGTTGTATGAAGTCTTGCAACATTTGTGCGTCGTCAGGGCGGATGGGGCGAAGTGTGAATTCACCGCCTTGAGGCAGCGGCCACAACTGTTTGTAGCGCGAGGGGTAAGGCAAGATAGCCAAGTGGCCATAGTGCCGAGATGCCAATTCGCTTTGTGAATGCACATGGTCAATCACAATGCGAGCGTCCACTGCGACGGCGCCATCTTCGTCCACGATGATGGGGTTGATGTCCAGCTCACGCAGCTGTGGCAGTTCACACACCATTTCTGAGACGCGCAGCAAAATTTGCTCCAAGGCCTCAATGTCGACGGCCTGAGCGCCACGCCAATTCCCCAAGGTTTCGGCCACTTGCGAACGGTCAATCAAACTGCGTGCAAGAAATTGGTTCAGCGGCGGCAGCTCCATGGCATGGCCGCGAAATAACTCAATCATGGTTCCGCCAGAGCCAAAGGCGATGACAGGGCCGAATGGCTTATCGGTTTTGATACCAATGTAAATTTCACGACCTCGCTTTTTGCGAGCCATCTTTTGAACGGTGACGCCATGAATGTTGGCGTCAGGCTGTGCTCGCGCCACGCATTCCATCAAGTCCTTGAAAGTGTCACGCACGCCGAGCGCATTCACGATGTTGAGTGCAACGCCATTGACATCGGATTTGTGAGTGATGTCTGGCGAGTCGATTTTTAGCGCCACGGGATAGCCCAATTGGTTGGCAATCATCATGGCTTCGTTGGCGTTGCGTGCCTGCATGGTTTGCGTGACCGGAATATGGAATGCTGAGAGCAATGACTTTGATTCCATTTCAGTCAACACACTGCGACGCTCGGCCAACACGGTTTCAATCAGCAAGCGCGCGCCCTCAATGTCCGGCTGCTTGAGCGACGACAAGGGTGGGGGCGTTTGTTGCAGCAGTTGCTGGTTGGCGTAGAAGCTGGCAATGTTGCCAAATGCATCGACGGCCGCTTCAGGTGTTCGGAAGGTGGGGATGGCTGCGTTGGATAAGGTTTGACGTGCCTCGGGCATGGAGGCGTCGCCCATCCAACAAGTAATCAAGGGCTTGCTGATGGCCGCCTTGCACTGGGCGACATGGGTGGCCACAGCGGTGGGGTTTGTTCCGGCTTTGGGCGAGTGAAGCACCAGCAGGCCATCGATGTTTGCGTCGTGGTTGGCAGCTTCGATGGCTGCGGCGTAGTGCTCGGATGTGGCTTCCTCTGACAGGTCAATCAAATCGGCCAGCGAAGCGTTGGCTAACAATTTGGGGGCTAGTGTGGCTGCATTTTCTGGACTCAAGGTACCGAGGTGAAGCCCGATTTCACTGATCCAGTCAGCGGCCAAGACGCCGGGCCCACCCCCGTTTGTGATGATGGCCAAGCGTGAACCCACGGGACGGTAGCGCGACGCCAAGCATTTCGCCGCTGAAAATAACTGAACGAATGAGCGCACACGTACCGCACCTGCACGACGCAGTGCAGCATCAAACACATCATCGCTGCCGACGATGGCGCCGCTGTGGGTTTGTGCCGCACGATTGCCGGCTTGTTGTCGGCCTGCTTTCAGCACGACCACGGGCTTGGCATAGGCGGCAGCACGCAAAGAGCTCATGAAGCGGCGCGCATTTGAGATGCCCTCAAGGTACACCACGATGCTGTGCGTGTTGTAGTCGTTGGCCATGTAGTCCAACACTTGGGCCACATCGACGGATGTGTTGGGGCCTAAGGACACCACATTTGAGAAGCCAACGCTGTTGGCTTGTGCCCAGTCGAGGATTGAGGCGGTCAAGGCGCCCGATTGAGAAATCAAACCAATGGGACCTGTGCGTGCCAAAGGTCCAATTCTGCTGGCATTGAGCTTGAGTCGAGGGACTTGAAAGCCAGCCGAATTCGGGCCTAAGAGAGTCATGCCGTGATGGCGTGCTTGCTCATGAAAGGTGCGTGCTTGTTGTGTGCTGAAGCCGCTGCCCACGATGACGGCACCACGGCATTTCATTCGACCAGCGATTTCTAAGGCATCGGGTACGTCTTCAGGGGGCAGGTCTATCAACGCCAAGTCGGCTTGCTGATGTGCCCAATCGGACAGGCTACCCACAGAGTTCATGTCTACCTCGTGCCACTTGGCGTGTGACGCTTGTTGCGACAGCCAATGTCGAACGGTCAAAAGTTCCGTTGCGTTTTCATCAGTGAGGTCTGCGGTTTTGGTGAAAAACGCAATGGACTGAGGTGAGAAGAGAGAGGTGAGGTAGTGTTTGTCCATTTCTGCCCAGCATAGTGTTTTCTTGCTATGCATATGTTGATCTTTGACAAACGTGAAGCCATAAACACAAAGCCCTTGCAGGACTGCAAGGGCTTTGTGTTTGTTTACATTTTTCTTAATAGCCGACAGTCATGCCTTCGACGTCGATAGTCACCATCGGTCGCTTGAGTGAAGCCAACGCAGCTTTGGCAAACGTGCCCGCCCATTGGGTATCGGCAAACAAGCCTGGACCCGCTGCGCGTGCAACGCTGAGCACTTTGTCAACAGCGAGTACTTTGCCGACGGGGTTAATGGGTTCGCAACCAAAGTCTTCGTATTCTTGGCTTAGCCAAGCGCGTGCCGCTTCATCTGTGATGTCGACTGAATTGCTGGCGCTGATACGAAATTGTTGTGCTGCGTTGAATTTGACTGTGACTTCGCTCGGCATGAAAACCTCCATTCAATTTGATATTTGATTATGCGGGAATGTCAGTTGTGCGTTGAGCAATCATGGGAATGATTTCGGGCAATAAGGCTTGTGAATTTCCCTCAAGACAAGCCATCTCTAGTGTGTGTTGGACCGCTTTGGCCACGGTGTGATCGGCGTGTGCGTCTTGCGCCATGGCGTTGTAGTAGGTCAAGTCTTTCAGCGCGTTGGCCAGACTGAAGCGCAAACCCGAGCTGTCACCGTTGGCTAAGAAAGGTTTCAAGCGTTCCAGAGCCGCGCCCCAGCCTCCGCCCATCGCTAGCACATCGACAAAGGTTTGCGCTTCTACGCCCGAGCGTTGTGCGCATGCAGCCGCCTCGGCTAACAGGGTGACCGTGCCCAGCGACACGTAGTTGTGCAGCAGCTTCATGCGATGCCCCGCACCAACGGGGCCCGCGTGCACGATGTTTTCTGCAAAGCACGCCAAGATGGGTTTGCATTGTTCAAATAAGGCCGCATCGCCACCCACCAGTAAATTGAGTCGACCTTCAGCCGCTTCCTTGGGGGTGCGGGTCATGGGCGAATCTAAGAAGAATCCACTATGGGCCACCACCATGTGCGCCAACTTCTCGGTCGACGAGGGAACGGCCGTGGAGCAGTCAATGATGATGGTTCCAGGACGCATGCCTTGCAGGACGCCCTCGTCACCAGTTAACACCGCTTCAACCTGAGGCGTTCCCGTGACGCACAAGATGATCACGTCGCAATGACTGGCCAACGCTTTGGCGGTGGTGAAGGTGCTCGCACCTGCGGCCATCAACGCATCGAGCGGCTGGTTACCCGGATGTTCGAGCATCGACAGTGCTTGTCCGTGTTTGAGCAAGTTGCTGGCAATGCCATGGCCCATCATGCCAATGCCGATCATTCCGATTTTTTTCATGTGTGTCCCAAGCGCTGTTTCATAATGAATTGGAATCTAGCATGAATGTTTTTCCGCGCAATTTAAAACGCGCATCAAGCCACAGAAGGAGGCGACACATGAAACGCTTGAACGTGATTGGCTGTGGCCGCGTGGGGCAAACTTTGGCACGTCTGTGGTTTGACAAGAACCAGGTCACGCTTCAAGACCTTCATTCGCGCAACATGGCCAACGCCGAGAAAGCCGCGCGCTTTTTGGGTGCTGGCAGCCCCGTTGCCCATTTGGCTGACATGCGGGCGGCAGAGGTGTGGATGCTCTCGGTGCCTGACTCGCACATTGCCCACGTCGCCCAACAATTGGCCGACACCTTGGCGTCTGACGCACCGCCGGCTATGGCTTTTCATTGCAGCGGTTTTTTAAGCGCGCAAGCTTTGGCTCCTTTGCAGGCCAAAGGCTGGCAAATCGCCAGCGTCCACCCTGTGTTGAACTTTGCGGCACCTGAGACAGGCATTCGTCAATTCGCAGCCACGCCTTGTGCACTCGAAGGCTCAGCGCTTGCTGTCGATTGGTTACGCACGCACTTGTCAGCCATTGGCGGCGTGTGTTTTGACATCGACAGCGAACACAAAGCGCTGTACCACGCAGCTGCCGTGTTTTGTAGCAACTTCACGGGCGTGCTGCAAGGCATCGCGCAAGACGCTTGGCACAGTGCGGGCGTGTCGCCCGAGATGGTGCAAACCTTGAACCGCGCTTTGCTTCAAAGCACCACCGACAACTTGCTGGCCTTAGGGCCCGCACAAGCTCTGACCGGTCCAGCTGCGCGGCGCGACACTGCGGTGGTGAATGCCCAGGCGGCCGTGGTTGAAAAGTGGAATCCTGTGGCTGCGCAAGCCTACCGGGCCTTGAGTGAACTCGCCGTCTTGCTCAAACAAAACGGCACCACTTTGCCTGAGTCAGGCCCTGACGCGAGCGCGTTTTAGGGGTGCGGTTGATGCAGTTGCACCACCTTTTTGGCGCGTTTACGAAAGCGAATATTCAGCATCTCAACGCCCAATGAGAACGCCATGGCAAAGTAGATATAGCCCTTCGGAATGTGGTGGCCCAAGCCCTCGGCCATCAGCACCACGCCCACCACCACCAAGAAGGTGAGGGCCAGCATTTTGATAGAAGGGTGGTTCGACACAAAGCGGCCAATGCTCGCAGCAAACCACATCATCAATCCAACGGACGCCACAACAGCCGCAATCATGATGGCCACCTCGTCCACCATGCCCACAGCGGTGATGATGGAGTCGAGTGAGAACACCAAGTCAATCACCATGATTTGCAGGATGACCGAAGTCATGGTGGTTGCCACAGCATTGCCGCCGTGCTCTTCTTCGCCTTCGAGCGATTGGTGAATTTCACCGGTGCTTTTCCAAATCAGGAACAAGCCACCCAAAATCAAAATTAGGTCGCGGCCTGAAATGTTTTTGTCAAATACGGTGAACAAGGGTTCGACCAACCCGACGATGACCGACAACAGCAGCAACAAGCCAATGCGCATGAACATGGCCATGAACAAGCCCACACGGCGAGCCAACTCGCGCTTGTCAGCGGGCAGCTTGTCCACCAAGATGGAAATGAAAATGATGTTGTCAATGCCCAGCACTAGCTCAAGCGCGGTGAGCGTGGCAAAAGCAATCCATGCTTGTGGGTTGGTCAGAAGTTCCATGTGTGCTTATTGGTTCTTGAACGCGGCAGGGCGTTTGTTGACAAATGCGTCCATGCCTTCTTTTTGGTCGGCGGTGGCAAACAAAGCGTGGAACAAGCGGCGCTCAAACATCACGCCGTCAGCCAAGCTGCCTTCAAAGGCGCGGTTGACGGATTCTTTGGCGGCCATGGCTGCGATTTGCGAGTAGCCGCAAATCATCAGGGCTGCGCCTAAGGTTTCTTCCATCAGTTTGTCGAGAGGTACCACGCGGCTCACCAAGCCCGAACGCTCTGCCTCGGTGGCGTCCATCATGCGGCCCGTCAAAGCCAAGTCCATGGCTTTGGATTTTCCTACCGCGCGTGGCAAGCGTTGTGTGCCGCCCGCGCCTGGGATGACGCCGAGTTTGATTTCGGGTTGGCCAAACTTGGCGTTGTCAGCGGCGATGATGAAGTCGCACATCATGGCCAGCTCGCAGCCACCGCCCAAGGCAAAGCCGCTTACCGCTGCGATGACGGGTTTGCGGATGCTGCGTATGGTTTCCCAATCGCGGGTGATGTAGTCGTTCTTGTACACATCGGCAAAGCTGTAGGTGGCCATCGCGCCAATGTCGGCGCCTGCGGCAAATGCTTTTTCGCTGCCGGTGATGACCATGCAGCCAATGGCTTCGTTGGCATCAAAGTCTTTGAGGGCTTGGCCCAGTTCAATCATTAAACCTGCGTTGAGCGCATTGAGCTGTTTAGGACGGTTAAGGGTGATGACGCCCACTTTGTCGGCTTCGGTGTGGACGGTGATGAATTCGTAGCTCATGCGGATGCTCCCAAAAGTGTGAAAAGGTTTTTTAAAGACTATAGGCCCAGCCAGCGGCTGACCAGCTTGGGGTTGTCCAGCACGAGACGCCATGTGCTGTTGGCTTGTGGCTCGGGTAATGCGAGGTTCAAACGTAGCAGCTGACGGTCGCGGCTGATGAGGGCGGTTACTTTTTTGGCTCTACCTGCGTAAAGAGACAAGTCGTCGAGTTTTTTGAGTCGCCAAGCTGATGGTGTTTGTGTTGGCGGTTTGCTCACCACTTCTAAACCTAGCCACTCATCACCCGGTGCAAAGCCCGCCTCGTGCGCCGCGCTGCCGTTGAGCACGGTTTTAATTTGTACGCTGTGGTCTTCTGCCACGCGGAGGCCCAAACGTTGCGCCAGTTGCGCAGGGTCGTGCTGCACGTTCACGCCGTGGTGGGCCAAGAGTTCTTCTAATGGCAAATCGCGTGTGCCATGCACCCAGGCTTTGAACTCTGCGGCCCATGAGCGGCCTGTGAGTTCCTTGAGCACGGCCAGCACATCGCCCTCAAGCATGGGGCCGCGTGTTGTGTCGTTGCCTTTGCCGGTGCAGCAACGCGCCCACAAGGCTCGCATCACATCGTCCAGCGACACGCTGTGGTTTTTCACGCCGTGCTGGCGCAGCGTCAGGTCAAGGCACAAGGCCACCAGTGCGCCCTTTGTGTAGTAGCTCACGGTCAGGTTGGGGGTGTTGGCATCTTGGCGGTAGTACTTGGTCCACGCCTCAAAGCTCGACTGCGCCACGCTGTGCACCTCGCGGCCCGGCGTTTGCAGCACTTGGTTGATGGTTTTGTTGAGCAGCTTCAGGTAATGCGCATCGTCAATCAACCCTGCACGGCGCAGCAGCAAATCGTCGTAGTAGCTGGTGAAACCTTCAAAGAACCACAGAAGCTCGGTGTAGTTCTCTTGCGTGTAGTCGTAACGCGCAAACTCTGCGGGGCGCAAGCGCTTGACGTTCCACGTATGGAAATACTCGTGGCTGATGAGGCCCAGCAGCGTGGTGTAGCCATCGCTTTGTTTGGCGTCTTTGGCAGCGCCATCGTTGCTGTTATGGCGCGGTAAGTCAGCGCGGTTGCAAATGAGAGCGGTGGAGTTGCGGTGTTCTAGGCCACCATAGCCATCTGCCACAGCGTTGAGCATGAACACATAGTTTTTGTGCGGTGTGGCTGAGCGTTTGTTGCCATGCCAAAACTTAATGGCGGTTTCGCAAATCTTTTGGCTGTCGCGCAGCAGGCGTTCGCCGTCAAACGTGGGTGTCGCACCGGCCACCACAAAGCGGTGTTCGATGCCGCAGGCTTTGAAGCTGCCGCTCCAAAACGCACCCATCTCTACAGGGCAGTCCACCAGTTCGTCGTAGTTGGCGGCCACATAGCTGCCAAAGCCTTGGCGGTCGGTTTTGACGGGGGTGAGGCCTGTGGCCACTTGCCACTTCGACGCCGCGCCACCCGCATGGAATGATTCAGCAACGAGTTCAAGTTGTTGCGGCACATCAGCCAAACCTTCGGCCTGCAAACACAAGCTCGTGCCGTTAAAAAAGCCACGTTGCAAAGTCAGCCACGCCGTGCGCACCGAGTCGTCGTGTGCATGAACTTGGTAGTGCAGGGTGAGCGGTGTGCCTGCTTCGCAGTCCACCGCCCAAGTGGCTTTGTCTACTTGATGGACAGTGACACTGCGCTTGCCTTGGCGTGCGCTGATGCCTGTGATTTGCTTGGCAAACTCGCGCACCATGTAGCTGCCGGCAATCCACACGGGCAGCGATACGAGTTGATTTGCTGCGGGCTGCGCGATGGTCAGCGTCACGCCATACAGGTGCGCATGAATGTCTGCCGCTTCAATTTTGTAGTGCACGGCGGGTGCAGCACTGGGCAGACGGGAAGGTTTGCGGGGGGTGTTGCTCTTTGCCATGCATGCGGTCCGGTTAGGTGGCTGCTGCGCCCAGCAAACAACACAAGGTGGACACCACAGTCAAGCGAAAGCGCATGGTCATCCAATCACGCAGGCCTGCTTCGGGCCATGTTTTGCGGTCCACCAAATAGCAAGCGACCAAGAGCATGGCGAGCAGTGGTAAGCCTGCGAAGGCAGGCATGATGACCGCTACCCAAGCCACCAAAGAAGGCACCACGCCCCACACCATGTGAAACTTGCGCTGCGGTGCGTTGTGGCGCAAGCCAATGCCCCAATGAATGCCGCCTAAAAATGCAGCGATGGTGGCGCCATAGGCGCTGAGTGCAATTGCGACAAATGGGTGCGCTTCGGGGGTGACTATCCACATGAAGAGGGCGAGCACCACGAAGGGGGTGAGGCCTGCGTAGCCCAAACGTTCAATCAGTTGGCCTGCATCGCTGTCGGGGGTGATGGGGGTGTGAACCATGGCGTACTCGTTTCTTCTTTTTTATTGGGCTTGATTACTTGCTAGCGTCTGCCAATAGTCGTTCAATTTTTGTACTGTCTATCGCGCCGGGCACGCGCGTCCCATCTTGCGCCACCAATGTGGGCGTGCCGGTGATTTTGTATTTGCGGCCGAAGTCTAAGTTGCGGTCAATTGCGGCGGTGTTGCACTGCGCTGGGGCAGGCGTCACATCTTTCTGCATCATGTCTTTCCAGGCGATGGCTGGGTCTTTGGCGCACCACACATTGCGTGATTTCTCAACAGAGCCAGGGCCCAACACGGGCATCAAAAACAAATACACCGTCACGTTGTCGACCTTGGCCAAGTCGCGCTCAAAGCGTTTGCAGTAGCCGCAGTTGGGGTCTTCAAACACGGCGAGTTTGCGCTTGCCATTGCCGTGCACGATGGTGATGGCGTCCTTCAGCGGGAGTGCGCTGAAGTCAATCGCGCTGAGTTTTGATTCGCGCTCTTCGGTGATGTTGCGTTTGCTTTTGGTGTCAATCAAGTTGCCTTGAATGAGGTAGTTGCCCGCTGCGTCGCTGTAGTAAATCTCGTTGGTGCTCAGGCGAAGCTCGTAAATGCCGGCCAAAGGTGTGGGCGTGATTTCTTCAATCTTGGGGATTTGTGGAATGCGCTCGCTCAGGTTTTTGCGAATGGTGGCTTCGTGGCCTTGGGCCATGGCGCTGGATAGGCTGAGTGCCATCAGTAGTGCGGCAGCGAGTGAGCGGAAGGTGTGTGGCATATGCAGTGCGTTTAAAAAATTGGTCAGGCCAAAAGGTGTTCGGTGTGTGGTCAGCGTTTGCTTGGTAGCGGTCTAGCCCATTGCCTGTTGCATGGCCCAAGCCTTCACAGGCGCGAGGCTGTTGAATCCATTCATGCCCCAGTTACGCAGCGCTTGCACGCCGGTGTTGGGGTGGGCGAACAGCCGTTGTAAACCATCGCAGGCCAGCCATGTAGGCACCATGTCGGCTTTGCGGGCGCGCTCGTAGCGGCGCATGAAGTAACGGTCACCCACGCTGCGCCAGTAGTCTTTGGCTTCGCGGGCTTTCAGCACATTGGCCAATTCGGCCACATCGGCCAAGCCGAGGTTGAGCCCCAAGCCTGCGAGGGGGTGAATGTTGTGCGCCGCATCGCCCGCCAACGCCCAAGCGCTGCCGTCGGCAAAGTTACCGGTCCAGCGGTCGGCGTTGGCCAGTTGCAGCGGCCACATGGCGCGTTCGCTGGTGAGTTCGATTTGGCCAAGCACGCCATTGCTGGCGTTTTCTAGCGCAATACCAAATGCATCGGTGCTCAAGGCCAGCATGTCTTTGGCGCGTTCAGGGGGCAGCGACCACACCAAGCTGGCCGTGTCGCCCTGCGCGCCGCCCAAGGGCAGCAGCGCCAAAATTTCTAAGCCCTGTGCACCGTGGTGAAACCACTGCAGCGCTTGCTGGCGGTGCGGTGTGCTGCAACGCACGCGGGCGGCCACAGCGTGTTGCTGGTAGGGCAGCACTTCAAAGTTCACGCCCAGCTCATCGCGGGTGGCGCTGGCGCGGCCTTCGCACACCACCGTCAAAGCGGCAGGTTCAGGTGCTGAGAGGGGGGTAATTTCAGCTTGGTAACGCACGGCTTCCGCCAGTTGGGCTTCAAGCACAGGCACGTCCACAATCCAAGTCAGGCCCTCGGGCGTGGGACTTTCAAAGTGGGTAAAGCCGCCATCGTCGCCCCACACACGCATGTGTTGCACGGGGGTGGCGTGCAGGGCATCTGGCCAGCAGCGTAATTCAGATAGCAAGCTGCGAGAAGCGCTATTGAGTGAGTAAGCCCTAACGTCCTGCGATGTTTTAAGGGCAGAGGTAACCAAACCCACACGCAGTTTTTGGCGTGCGAGTAGCAGGGCCAAGGTGCGTCCCACCATGCCATCGCCGCGAATACAAACGTCCAGTTTTTGAGCCATGCGGCGATTGTAGGAGGGCGGCACAATGCCGCATGACGTCCAGCTTTCACCCCTCCACCTCGCAGGCTCAAGTGGCCGCTTTGCCCCTACATTCGCCCGCTGAGTTTGAAGCCCGCATTGCCGCCTTGTGGGTGTTTCCCATCAAGTCGTGCGCGGGCATTTCGGTGCAGCAAGCGGTGCTCACCCCGACGGGCCTTGCTCACGACCGTGCGTGGATGGTGGTGGATGCTGATGGAGAAATGGTGACTCAGCGCGAACTGCCGCGCATGGCGCTGATTCAGCCGGAGTTGGTTGACTCGGGTGTGGGCTTGGCTGAGCTGGTGTTGCATGCGAGTGGCATGGCCGCTTTGCACTTGCCTTTGACGACGGACGGGTGCTTTGTGCAGGCGGCAAATCATTCTGCTTACCCCACGACAGATGCCGTCAACGTTCGCGTGTGGGACGACCAAGTGCCCGCCTTCGACATGGGCGCAGAAGTCAGCAAGTGGCTGACTGAATTTTTGGGCAGCAGCCTAGGCCCCTTGCGTTTGGTGCGCTTTGACCCAAAGCACCAACGCCTCAGCAATACCAAGTGGACGCAAGGCTTGCCGTCGCTCAACCAGTTCAGTGATGGTTTTCCTGTGCTTGTGGCCAGCACCGCATCGCTAGATGAACTCAATGCCCGCTTGCAAGCCAAAGGCGAAGTAGCGGTCGACATGCGGCGTTTTCGCGCCAATGTGGTGTTTGGCGATATGGATGCGGCGTCAAATCAAGCTGGTGCACATCCATCAAGTGCCCATCCCATCAACGCTCACGACGAAGACCGCATCAGCACGCTGACCATTCACATGCAAGCCTATGTCAATGGCGAAGCTGCCCAGCTCACACCTGTCAAGCCTTGCCCGCGTTGCCCCATACCCAACATCGACCCCGATTCAGCCCAAAGCCACCCTGCGGTGAATGACACCCTCCAGGCCTATCGCCAAGACCCGCGTGTGAATGGCGCGCTGACCTTTGGCATGAACTGTTTGCCCGTGACAGGCATCGGCCAAGTTCTGCGTGTGGGCCAACGCGTCAGCGCCGATTGGGCGTTTTAATTCTGGGCATTGAAGCCCGCATCGCTCAGCCCGCATCGCTCAGCCCGCAGAGCTCAGCGAGCAGGGCTAGGCACGACGGGCCGCACCACCTCGTGCAAGATGCCGCCACTTTGCACGCTACCTGTGCTGTTGCCCTCACCGCGCGCTCGGGCTTCGCAAGCCTCGCGGTCGTCACCCTTGAACACGCGGCAGCGCTTGAGTTGGTTCTTTTCAAACAAATTGGCCGTGGTGTCGCTCAGCAGGTTGCGCTTTGCCTCGGCCAGTGCATTGCGCGCTTCTAAGCGGCAAGCGGCTAGGTCTTGGGTGGCTTGCTGGGCTTCGCATTCGGCCAAGTCTTGCTGGTAGCGGGCTTGTAGCTCGTCTTGTGGTGGGGCCTGTTTTTGTGCAAGCGATGAGCCGCAAAAGCCAAGGCCAAAACTGGCGCAAAGCAGCACTTTGGCTGCGAAAAAAGCGGTTGGGTGTGTGCGGTGCATTTGGGTGTCCAAGGCGAGTAAGCCGCCTCATTACAATCTACACCAGTTACAAGGATATTTTTATGAGTTTGAAATGCGGCATCGTGGGTTTGCCCAACGTTGGCAAATCCACCCTGTTCAACGCGCTGACCAAAGCGGGCATCGCGGCAGAGAATTACCCCTTTTGCACGATCGAGCCCAACACCGGCGTGGTCGAGGTTCCTGACCCACGCTTGCAACAGCTGTCAGACATCATCATCCCAGAGCGCGTGGTGCCTGCCATTGTGGAATTTGTGGACATCGCTGGCCTCGTGGCTGGCGCGAGCACCGGCGAAGGCTTGGGCAACAAGTTCTTGGCACACATCCGCGAAACAGACGCCATCGTCAACGTGGTGCGCTGCTTTGAAGACGACAACGTGATTCACGTGGCCAACAAGGTTGACCCCATTGCCGACATCGAAGTGATTCAGACCGAGCTGTGCTTGGCCGACTTGGCCGCCGTGGAGAAAGCCATTCACCGCGTGAGCAAAATTGCCCGTTCTGGCGACAAAGAAGCCGTCAAACAAATGGCGATTCTTGAGAAGTGCCAAACCGCGCTCAACGACACCAAGCCCGTGCGCACCATCGACTTCAGCAAAGAAGAGCTGGTCGAACTCAAGCAATTCTTCTTCATCACCGCCAAGCCCGCCATGTTTGTGGCCAACGTGTCGGAAGACGGCTTTGAGAACAACCCGTTCTTAGACCGCCTCAAGGCCTTTGCCCAAGCGCAAAACGCGCCTGTGGTGGCCATTTGCGCCAAGATTGAAGCCGAGTTGTCTGAGATGGAAGACGCGGACCGCTTGGAGTTCCTCAAAGAACTTGGCCAAGACGAGCCAGGCCTGAACCGCCTCATTCGCTCTGCCTACACCTTG
>CANGOY010000024.1 GCA_947455585.1 Comamonadaceae bacterium | reverse complement strand
TGGCCATTGAAGTCATAGAAAACCCCTGAGACCTGACATGAAAAAACAAATGATTTGGACCGCCGTCGCAGCTGCTGCGTTCGCTTGCTTGAGCATGAGCGCTACGGCGCAAAACATCGCCATCGTCAATGGCAAGGCTGTGCCCACCAGTCGTGCTGAAGCACTGGCCCAACAAGTGGCCCGTTCAGGCCGTCCTATGACGCCTGAAGTTGAAGGTCAAATCAAAGAAGAAGTCATTGCGCGTGAAATCTTCATGCAAGAAGCGCAAAAGCGCGGCTTGGACGCCACGCCTGAGTACAAAACTCAAATCGAGTTGGCCCGTCAAACCATTTTGATTCGCGAGCTGTTCGCTGAGTTCCAAAAGACTTCGGCTGTCACCGATGAAGACGTGCAAGCCGAATACGACAAGTTCGTGGCAGCCAACGGTGGCAAAGAGTACCGTGCGCGCCACATCTTGGTGGAAACACAAGCCCAAGCCGAAGCCATCCTCGCTAGCCTGAAAAAAGGCGGCAAGTTTGAAGACATCGCCAAGAAGCAATCCAAAGACCCAGGTTCAGGTGCCAACGGTGGGGACCTCGATTGGGCCGCTGCTGGCAACTACGTCAAAGAGTTCTCTGACGCCATGGTGGCTTTGAACAAAGGCCAAGTGTCTGCTCCTGTGCAAAGTCAGTTTGGTTTTCACATCATCCGTTTGGATGACGTGCGTGAAGCCCAGCTGCCAGCATTGGCAGACGTGAAGCCACAAATCGTGCAACAAATGACACAACAACGCATGGCCGCTTTCCAACAAGAACTGCGCGCCAAAGCCAAGGTCGAGTAATTTCGCTTTCGCACCATGCACACAGCGGCCTTCGGGCCGCTTTTGTTTTTTCTAGATAATTCACGCCATGTCTTTGCTCAACCACCAACTCGAACTGCTCGCTCCCGCGCGTGATGCCGACATCGGCATTGCCGCCCTTCACCACGGCGCAGACGCGGTGTACATCGGTGCACCCGCCTTCGGTGCGCGAGCCAGCGCCACCAACACGCTGCAAGACATTGAACGCTTGTGCAAAGAAGCGCATCGATTCAACAGCAAAATTTTCATCACCCTCAACACCATCTTGCGCGACGACGAACTAGAAGCCGCACAAAAGATAGCATGGGATGTGTACCGCGCAGGTGCAGACGTGCTCATCGTGCAAGACATGGGTTTGCTTGAACTGGACTTGCCGCCCATCCAACTGCACGCCAGCACGCAAACCGACATTCGCACGCCTGAGAAGGCGAAGTTCATGCAAGACGTGGGCTTCTCACAAATCGTGTTGGCCCGCGAGCTGACGCTGCCACAGATCAAAGCCATCAGCGATGTGCTCGATGCTGAACGCTGCAACTTAGAGTTCTTTGTGCACGGCGCGTTGTGCGTGGCCTACAGCGGCCAATGCTTCATCAGCCACGCCCACACAGGACGCAGCGCGAACCGTGGCGACTGCAGCCAAGCCTGTCGCTTGCCCTATCACGTCACCGATGCCGAAGGCCGCTTCATCGCGCACGACAAACACGTGCTCTCCATGAAAGACAACAACCAAAGCGAGAACCTCGCTGCCTTGGTGGATGCGGGTGTGCGCAGCTTCAAAATCGAAGGCCGCTACAAAGACATGGCCTATGTGAAAAACATCACCGGCCACTACCGCGTGTTGATGGACGAACTCATTGAGTCGCGCCAATACTCGGCAGACCCCGAGCGCCCACCACTCAGCCGCGCATCGAGCGGCAACACCACGCTGTATTTCACGCCCAACCCCGAACAAAACTTCAACCGCGAATTCACCGACTACTTTGTGCAAGGCCGCAAAGAAGACATCGGTGCATTTGACTCGCCCAAAAACCCAGGCATCGTGTTGGGCGAAGTGATGGGTACAGGGCCTAATTGGCTCGAAGTGCAGCCTTACGACAAAGCGGCCGTGTTGCACAACGGCGATGGTCTGTGCTACTACGACCTGCAAAAAGAGCTGGTGGGCGTGGCCATCAACCGCGCCGAGCCCAGCCCCAAAAAAGGTGTGTGGCGCTTGTTCCCCAGAGACCCGATTGAAGGGTTTCGCGATTTGCGCGCGGGCATGGTCATCAACCGCAACCGCGACATGGATTGGGTGCGTGGCCTCGAGAAAAACTCCAGCGAACGCAGCATTGGCGCATGGGTGGAATTTGCAGAAACTCCGCAAGGCTTCGAGGTCAAGCTCACCGATGAAGATGGTCACACGGCCAGCGCCACCCTGAACTGTCCCAAAGAACTTGCCAAAGACGCAGTGCGCAACGACGCCAGCCAGCGCGAGCACCTGAGCAAATTTGGCGCAAGTGCGTTTGAAGTGCTCAACCTGCAAATCAACCTCAGCCAGCCTTGGTTTGTGCCCGCCTCGTCGCTCAACGCATTGCGCCGCGATGCAGTGGAGCAGTTGGAAATCGTGCGCTTAAAGGCTTATCACCGCCCCCAACGCGCCGCAGCTGTTGAACCACCCGTTAACTACCCCGAAGATTCGCTCACCTACTTGGCCAACGTCTACAACCAAAAAGCGCACGACTTCTACGCCAAGCACGGCGTGAAAGTAATTGAGGCCGCGTATGAGAGCCACGAAGAGCTAGGTGAAGCCAGCTTGATGATTACCAAACACTGCGTGCGCTTCAGCATGAGCCTGTGTCCTAAGCAAGCCAAGGGCGTCACAGGTGTGCAGGGTACGGTCAAGGCTGAGCCGTTGATGCTCATCAATGGCAGCGAAAAACTCACCCTGCGCTTTGACTGCAAGCCGTGTGAGATGCATGTGGTGGGCAAGATGAAGAAGTCGGTGCTCAATCAGCGCGTGAAAGAGATGGCTGCGTCGCCGATTACGTTTTATAAAACGCGTCCATAAGAAAAAAACCGCAGCCTTGAATTAACCCACCCATTTGCGAGCATTGCGCCACATGCGCATCCAAGGACTGAACGCATCCACGCCACCTGACGCAGCCAAGTCAGTCCAGCTCATTTGCACGTTGCGGAACACGCGCTCGGGGTGCGGCATCATGGCTGTGAAGCGGCCATCTGCTGTGGTGACAGAGGTCAAACCACCTGCACTGCCGTTGGGGTTGAACGGATAGGCTTCAGTCGCTGCACCCTGGTTGTCCACAAAGCGCATCGCAGGCAAAACGTTTGCTGCATTGCCGCGTTGGCTGAAGTTGGCAAAGCCTTCACCGTGCGCCACAGCAATCGGCAAACGTGCGCCTGCCATGCCAGCGAAGAACAGTGATGGCGACTCCAACACTTCCACCATGCTCAAACGCGCTTCAAAGCGCTCGCTTTGGTTGGTGGTGAAGCGTGGCCAGTGTTCAGCACCTGGGATGATGTCAGCCAGCTCGGCAAACATTTGGCAGCCGTTGCACACGCCCAAGCCGAAGGTGTCGGTGCGTGCAAAGAATTGCTGCATTTGCTCAGACAACACGGGGTTGAACGTGATGCTGCGCGCCCAGCCAATGCCAGCGCCCAAGGTGTCGCCGTAGCTGAAACCGCCGCAAGCCACCAAGCCTTTGAAGTCTTGCAACTTAGCGCGGCCTGTTTGCAGGTCGGTCATGTGCACGTCGTATGCATCAAAGCCAGCTTCAGTAAAGGCATAAGCCATTTCGATGTGTGAGTTGACGCCTTGCTCGCGCAGCACAGCCACTTTGGGTTTGGCAGCTACGTTGATGAACGGAGCAGCCACGTTGTCGGTGATGCCCGCTGGCAAATGCACATGCATGCCGGGGTCGGTTGGGTTGCCCGCTGCGGCGTGCTCTGCATCGGCACACGCAGGGTTGTCACGTTGTTGGCAAATCTTCCAGCTCACGCTGTCCCACACTTGGTGCAGGTCGGCCAGCTTGGCCACAAACACTTCTTTGGTGTCGCGCCACACGCTGATTTCGCCTTTGCCCTTGTCCATCGTGGACGATTGGGGGCGTGTCTTGCCTACGAAATGGCTGTGTTTAGAGAGGCCATGCTCGCGCAAGGTTTGCATCACCTCGTTGCGCTCAGACGTGCGCACTTGCAGCACCAAGCCCAGCTCTTCGTTGAACAAGGCTTGCAGCGTCAGCTCTTCGCGACGGGCGCTCACCTGTGAAGCCCAGTTTTTGGTGTCGCCATATTCAGCACGGCTGTCGTGGATGCCGTCACCCTCGGTGATGAGCATGTCCACATTCAGTGCCACGCCCACTTGGCCTGCAAAGGCCATTTCGCACACAGCGGCCATCAGGCCACCGTCGCTGCGGTCGTGATACGCCAAAATTTTGCCTTGCGCGCGCAACGTGTTCACAGCGTTGACCAGCTTGACCAAGTCTTGCGCATCGTCGAGGTCTGGCACTTGGTCGCCTGCTTGGTTCAGCACTTGGCCCAAGATGCTGCCCGCCATGCGGCGCTTGCCCTCACCCAACTGCACCAACACCAAGGTGGTGTCTTCGGTGTTGTTGAGCTGCGGCGTGAGCGTGCCGCGCACATCGGCGATGGACGCAAACGCGCTGATGATGAGGCTCACTGGCGAGGTAACTTTTTTCGTCTCGCCGTTTTCTGTCCACTGCGTACGCATCGACAAACTGTCTTTGCCCACGGGAATGGAAATACCCAAAGCGGGACACAGTTCTAAGCCTACGGCTTTCACGGTGTCGTACAACGCAGCGTCTTCTCCCGCTTCGCCGCACGCAGCCATCCAGTTGGCGCTCAGCTTGACGCGCGGCAACTCAAACGGCGCTGCCAACAAATTGGTGATGGCTTCTGCCACGGCCATGCGGCCTGAGGCGGGTGCATCGAGTGATGCGAGCGGCGTGCGCTCGCCCATGCTCATGGCTTCGCCTGCGAAGCTTTGGTAGTCGGCCAAGGTCACGGCCACGTCCGCCACTGGCACTTGCCATGGGCCCACCATTTGGTCGCGGTGCGTCAGGCCACCCACTGCGCGGTCACCGATGGTGATGAGGAATCGTTTGCTGGCCACGGTGGGGTGGCTCAGCACGTTGATGACGGACTCTTGCAAGCTCACGCCGGTCAGGTCCATCGGTGCGCTGGTGCGCTCAATGCGCTTCACATCGCGATGCATCTTGGGTGGTTTGCCCAGCAGCACGTTCATGGGCATATTGACTGCCGCCTCTGCACTTTCACCTATGTGGTGAGCTAGCACCGCATCTTCATTGGCAACGGTCAAGTGTCGCTCTTCAGTCGCTACACCTACCACCGCAAACGGACAACGCTCGCGCTCGCAAAAAGCTTTGAATTGTTCGAGCGACTCGGGCGCAATGGCAATCACGTATCGCTCTTGGCTTTCGTTGGACCAAATTTCTTTGGGGGCCAAGCCAGATTCTTCGAGGGGCACGGCACGCAAATCAAAGCGTGCGCCACGGCCTGCATCGTTGGTGAGTTCTGGAAACGCGTTGGACAAACCGCCCGCGCCCACGTCGTGAATGGCGAGGATGGGGTTATTCTTGCCTTGCGCCCAGCAATGGTTGATGACCTCTTGCGCTCGGCGTTCAATTTCGGGGTTGCCGCGTTGCACAGAGTCAAAGTCCAGTTCAGCCGCGTTGGTGCCGCTGGCCATCGAGCTGGCGGCGCTGCCACCCATGCCGATGCGCATGCCGGGGCCGCCGAGTTGAATCAACAAGCTGCCTGCAGGGAACTCAATCTTCTTGGTTTGTTCGCTGTCAATCACGCCCAAGCCACCCGCAATCATGATGGGCTTGTGGTAGCCGCGTGTCACGCCGGCCACGTCTTGTTCGTACTCGCGGAAGTAGCCGGTCAAGTTGGGACGGCCAAACTCGTTGTTAAATGCCGCGCCACCCAAAGGGCCCTCGGTCATGATTTGCAAAGGGCTGGCCATGTGTGAGGGGCGGCCCAGTTTGCTGTCCCACAGCTTAGACACGGTAAAGCCAGACATACCAGCCTTTGGCTTGGAGCCTCGGCCTGTTGCGCCCTCGTCGCGAATCTCGCCGCCGTTACCGGTGGAGGCACCTGGGTAAGGCGAAATGGCGGTTGGGTGGTTGTGGGTTTCGACCTTCATCAACACATGGTTGGTGGCGGATACTTTTTCGTACTGAGGCAGGTCTTTGCCATTGTGGGTGGCGATGAAGCGCTCGACTTGGTGGCCTTCCATGATGGAGGCGTTGTCCGAATACGCCACCACCGTGTATTGCGGGCTGGTTTTTTCGGTGTGGCGAATCATGCCAAACAGGCTGTGAGATTGCGCTTCGCCATCAATTGTGAACTCGGCATTGAAAATCTTGTGGCGGCAGTGTTCGCTGTTGGCTTGCGCGAACATCATCAGTTCCACATCAGTGGGGTTGCGCTTGAGTTGGGTAAACGCATTCACCAAATACGCAATCTCGTCCTCGGCCAAGGCCAAGCCCCAGCGCTTGTTGGCGTCTTGCAATGCGGCTTCGCCACCGTTAAGCACATCCACCTGCTCCATCGATGCGGGGTGCAATTCGGTGAACAAGCCCAGCGCCTCATCGCGTGTGCGCATCACAGACTCGGTCATGCGGTCGTGCAACACATCGGCCACGGCCAGCAGTTGCTCGGGCGTGAGCGTGGCTTTGCTCAGCAAGCCGTCTTTGAGCTGAACGTGGAACTCGGTGATGCGCTCAATGCGCTTGAGCTGCAATCCGCAGTTGTGCGCAATGTCAGTCGCCTTTGATGCCCAAGGCGACACCGTGCCAAAACGTGGCGTGACCACCAGCAATGTGCCTGCGGGTGATTTGTGTGCGGGCTCGCCATAAGCCAGCAAGGCGGCTAGCGTTTGATGCTGTGTGGCATCCAACGTGGCCTCGGTCGCAGCCAAATGCACAAAGCGGGCACTCAGGCCTTGGATTTGCGGGGAGATTGCCGCCAAACGAGGCAAGAGCTGTTGAACACGGAAATCGCTGAGGGCGTTGCCGCCTTCGAAAATGCTGATGTGCAGGGACACGAGGGAGCCTTGAGAAAAAGACGGAAATCGAATCGGGCCGGGCCGCTGACTGGGGCTGGTCGGCAAAGGCTAGATTTTACGTGTCTGCCGAGGGCGTTTTGTACACAATTCACAGCCAGAAATGGGTGTTTTTCCTTGGATGGGATAATCTACGCATGACCACATCCATCAAAGACGCCCAAGGCGCACAAGGCATGCGCATCGCGGGCAAACTGGCCTCCGAAGTTCTCGACTTCATCACCCCGCACGTGGTGCCGGGGGTGACGACCAACCAGCTCGACAAGCTGTGCTACGACTACATCACGCAAGTTCAGCAGGCCATTCCCGCACCGCTCAACTACAACCCCAGCGGTGACAACCCCTACCCCAAGTCCATCTGCACCTCCATCAACCATCAGGTGTGCCACGGCATTCCCAATGACAAGCCGCTGAAAAAGGGCGACACGGTCAACATCGACATCACCGTCATCAAAGACGGCTGGCATGGCGACACCAGCCGCATGTTCTCGGTGGGCGAGGTTTCTATTGCCGCCAAGCGTTTGTCTAAGTTGACGTACGAAGCCATGTGGCACGGCATCGTCAAGGTCAAGCCTGGCGCGCGTTTGGGCGACATTGGTTTTGCGATTCAACGCTTTGCCGAGAGCCACGGCTTCTCTGTGGTGCGCGAGTTTTGTGGTCATGGCATTGGCCAGGTGTTCCACGAAGAGCCGCAAGTGCTGCATTACGGCAAGCCCGGCACGGGCGAGACGCTGCACGAAGGCATGACCTTCACCATCGAGCCGATGATTAACGCGGGCAAGAAAGACATCAAAGAGTTGGGCGACGGCTGGACCATTGTCACGCGCGACCACTCGTTGTCGGCCCAGTGGGAACACACCATCCTCGTCACGCCTACTGGCTACGAGGTGTTGACCCTGTCGGAGGGCAGTCCCGCCCTGCCCGACTTTGTGACCACCACCTGCTGTTAAGCACACCCTGCGATGAACGCCTTGGCTAACCTTTACCGAAAGGACAAGGCGGCATTGCTGCTGGCCGCGTCCAGCTCAACCACCCCACGTAGCGTGAAAACCTTGTTGCACAAGCTGTGCAGCATGACCGACGACACCTTGCGCACGCTATGGGACGCTGCGGGCTTTGACAATCAACTTTGCTTAGCCGCTGTGGGCGGCTATGGCCGTGGCGAGTTGTACCCGTACTCGGATGTGGATGTGCTGTTGCTCATGCCCGACGGCACATCGCCCGATAAGGACGAAGCGCTCAAGGCCAAGATTGAAAAGTTTATCGGCAGTTGCTGGGACACAGGTCTAGAAATTGGCTCTAGCGTGCGCACCGTGACCGAGTGCGTGCAAGAAGCCTCGGCTGACATCACTGTGCAAACCTCGCTCTTGGAAGCACGCTTTTTGGTGGGCAGCGTGAAGCTGTTCAAAACCTTCCAAAAGCACTACGCGATTGCACTCGACCCCAAGGCCTTCTTCTTGGCCAAGACGCTGGAGATGCGTCAGCGCCACACCAAATACGAAAACACGCCTTACTCGCTAGAGCCCAACTGCAAAGAGTCGCCAGGCGGCATGCGCGATTTGCAAGTGGTGCTGTGGGTCGCCAAAGCCGCAGGCTTGGGCGACAGCTGGGAGAGCTTGGGCCGCAAAGGCTTGGCGACAGACTTTGAGGTTAAGCAACTCAAGCGCAACGACGACGCACTGGCCCTCATCCGCACCCGCTTGCACCTCGCAGCCAAACGCCGCGAAGACCGCTTGGTGTTTGACCTGCAACACGCTGTGGCACAAAGCTTGGGGCTGGGTGTGGAAGAAGACGGCACGCTCAACGCACGAGTGGCCAGCGAAGCGCTGATGAAGCGCTATTACTGGGCCGCCAAAGCGGTGACCCAGCTCAACCAAATTTTGTTGCTCAACATTGAAGAACGCCTGAGCAGCAACCAACACGAGCTGCGCTCCATCAACGAGCGTTTTGCTGACAAGGCAGGCATGCTCGAAGTGACCAGCGACGACGTGTATGTGAACAACCCGCACGCGATTTTGGAAACCTTCTGGTTGTACGAGTCCACGGTGGGTATTAGCGGCCTGTCGGCTCGCACGCTGCGTGCGCTTTACAACGCACGCTCCTTGATGGACGGCAAGTTCCGCGCAGACCCAGTGAACCGCGAGATGTTCATGCGCATCTTGCAAGCCCCCAGCGGTATGACGCACGCGGTGCGCTTGATGAACCAAACCTCGGTGTTGGGCCGCTACCTGTGGCCCTTCCGCCGCATCGTGGGCCAGATGCAGCATGACCTGTTCCACGTCTACACCGTGGACCAACACATCTTGATGGTGCTGCGCAATGTGCGCCGCTTCTTCATGGCCGAGCATGCGCATGAATACCCGTTCTGCTCGCAACTCGCTGCGGGTTGGGACAAACCTTGGATTTTGTTTGCCTCAGCGCTGTTTCACGACATTGCCAAAGGCCGTGGCGGCGACCACTCGCAGCTGGGCCGTGGCGAAGTGCGCAAGTTTGCACGCGACCACAGCATCGACAAAGAAGACGCCAAGCTCATCGAGTTCTTGGTGGGCGAACACTTGACCATGAGCCACATCGCGCAAAAGCAAGACTTGAGCGACCCCGATGTGATTCAAGCCTTTGCCAAACGTGTGGGCAACGAACGCAACCTGACTGCGCTGTACCTGCTGACCGTGGCCGACATTCGCGGCACCAGTCCAAAGGTGTGGAATGCTTGGAAAGGCAAGCTGCTGGAAGACCTGTACCGCTACACCCTGCGAGCATTGGGCGGCCGCGCACCTGATGCGCAAGCCGAAGTGGAGATTCGCAAAACCGAAGCCCTCACCATGTTGGCGCTCTATGCGTTGCCGTTTGAAGCGCACAAAGACCTGTGGGCCACCTTGGACGTGGGCTACTTCATGCGTCACGATGCGGCAGACATTGCTTGGCACACACGCCAGCTCTCGCGCAGCTTGTCTGTCGCCAAATCGCAAAACACCACCATGGGCGTGACTGTGCGTGCACGTTTGTCCCCCGTGGGCGAAGGTTTGCAGGTCATGGTGTATTCGCCTGACCAGGCCGATTTGTTTGCACGCATCTGCAGCTACTTTGACCAAGCGGGCTTCAACATTTGGGACGCCAAAGTGCACACCGCCAGCAATGGCTATGCGCTGGACACCTTCCAAGTGGTGAGCACCCATCTTGCGGAGCACTACCGCGACCTCATCAACTTGGTGGAAACAGGCTTGACTGAGGCCATCAACGAGGCCAAGCCACTGCCAAGCGTTGGCAAAGGCCGAGCGTCGCGTCGCGTAAAAAGCTTCCCCATTGCACCGCGCGTGACCTTGCAACCCGACGAACGCGCCCAAAAGTGGCTGCTTAGCATCTCAGCCAGCGACCGCGTGGGCTTGCTTTACAGCGTGGCGCGTGTGTTGGCCAACCACAAGGTGAACTTGCTGCTGGCCAAAATCAGCACCTTGGGCGAACGCGTGGAAGACACGTTTTTGATTGACGGCGCGGCTTTGCAACAAAACAAAGCGCAACTGGAGATTGAGACAGAGTTGTTAGCTGCGTTGCAGGCTTAATCGTCGGCGTCGTCCAAGCCCGGAAATAACACCTCGGTATAGCCAAAGCGAGAGAAATCGCGCACACGCATCGGATACAGCTTGCCAATGAGGTGGTCGCACTCGTGCTGCACCACCCGCGCATGAAAGCCTTCCACCCTGCGGTCAATCGGCTGGCCTTTTTCGTCAAAGCCTTGGTAGCGCAAACGCTTACAACGCGGCACCACGCCGCGCAAGCCAGGCACAGACAAACAGCCTTCCCAACCCTCTTCTTCCTCGTCACCGAGGGGTGTGAGTACGGGGTTGATGAGCACGGTGTAAGGCACCACCAGTGCATCTGGGTAACGTGGGTTGACCTCACCCGAACCAAACACCACCACTTGCAAATCCACACCAATTTGCGGTGCAGCCAAGCCAGCGCCGTTGGCAGCCAACATGGTGTCGTCTAGGTCTTTGAGCAATGCTTGCAGCTCAGGTGTGTTGAAAGCCTTCACGGGTTGGGCTACACGCAGCAGGCGTTCGTCACCCATTTTTAAAATTTCGCGAACAGTCATGCTGTGTCCTTATTCGGTCGCGTGTTCAGTCACCAAAGCCAACAAGCCGGCTTCGTCTAACACCTTGATGCCGAGCTCTTGCGCTTTGTCGAGCTTGCTGCCCGCTTCTGCACCAGCCACCACGCAATGAGTTTTCTTGCTCACGCTACCTGCCACTTTGGCGCCCAAGGCTTCGAGCATGTCTTTGGCTTGGTCGCGGCTCAAGGTGGGCAAGGTGCCGGTCAGCACAAAGATTTGGCCCACCAGCGGTAGGCTTGCGCCTGCGGTGGGTTCACCTTCAGTCCATGTAACACCGCACGCACGCAACTGCTCCACCACTTCACGGTTGTGCGGCTGGTCGAAGAAGGTGCGCAGGCTCAGTGCCACGATGGGGCCGACGTCTGCCACTTGCAGCAGTTGGTCCACGGTGGCGTCCATGATGGCGTCCATCTTGCCGAAGTGGCGGGCCAGCTCCTTGGCCGTGGCCTCGCCTACATGGCGAATACCAAGACCAAACAGGAAGCGTGGCAGCGTAGTTTGTTTGGATTTTTCAATGCTAGCGAGCACGTTGTTGGCAGATTTTTCGGCCATGCGCTCAAGCGTGACCAAGGCGGTGAAGCCCATGCGGTAGAGGTCAGGCAAGGTTTTGACCACGCCTGCGTCCACCAGTTGCTCCACCAACTTGTCGCCCAAGTCTTCAATCTCCACGGCGCGTCGATGTGCGAAGTGCAGGATAGCTTGCTTGCGTTGCGCGCTGCAAAACAGGCCGCCGGTGCAGCGGTAATCGGCCTCGCCTTCTTCGCGCATGGCGGGGCTACCGCACACGGGGCACAGGTGCAGCATGGTGAAGATTTGCGCGTCTTGCAGGCGTTTTTCTAAAACGACCGACACCACTTCTGGAATCACATCGCCCGCGCGGCGCACCACCACGGTGTCGCCCACCCGCACGTCTTTGCGGCGTGCTTCGTCCTCGTTGTGCAGCGTGGCGTTGGTGACGGTCACACCGCCCACAAACACGGGCGCGAGTTTGGCAACGGGCGTGAGCTTGCCTGTTCGGCCCACTTGCACCTCGATGGCTTGCACGGTGGTGAGCTGTTCATGCGCGGGATATTTGTGCGCCACGGCCCAGCGGGGTTCACGGGTAACAAAGCCGAGCTGACGCTGCGCAGCCAAACTGTTGACCTTGTAGACCACGCCATCAATGTCAAACGGCAGCGCATCACGCGCTTGGCCCATGCGTTGGTGAAAGTCCACCAAGCCCGCAGCGCCTTGCACGCACGCGGTTTGCTCGGCCACGGGGAAGCCCCACTGCTTGAGCGCCATCAACAAATCGAAATGTGTGTTGAACGTTGGGCCGCCATCTTCCACAGGCGTGATGTCGCCCAAGCCATACGCAAAGAAACTCAAAGGTCGTTGCGCGGCAATGGTGGGGTCAAGCTGACGTACCGCACCCGCTGCGGCGTTGCGTGGGTTCACAAAGGTTTTTTCGCCCTTCTCGCCTGCGGCAATGCGCTCACATTGGCGCTCGTTCAAGGCTTCAAAGTCGCCACGGGCCATGTAGACCTCGCCGCGCACTTCCAGCACCTTGGGCGCGTCGCAGGGCAAACGCAAAGGGATTTGTCCAATGGTGCGGATGTTTTGTGTGACTTCTTCGCCCATTTCGCCATCGCCGCGTGTGGCGGCTTGCACCAGCACGCCGTTCTCATAACGCAGGCTCATGGCGAGGCCATCAAACTTCAGCTCGGCCACGTAGTCGACAGCGGCGTCGGCTTCAGTCAAAGCCAGTTCTTTACGGATGCGTGTGTCAAAAGCTTCTGCGCCGCTGGCTTCTGTGTCGGTTTCGGTACGGATGCTGAGCATAGGCACCACATGCTTGACGCTGGCAAAGCTATCGAGCGGCTTGCCGCCCACACGTTGGGTGGGCGAGTCTGGCGTGAGGAGTTCAGGGTGTGCCGCTTCTATCGCTTGCAGTTCTTTGAACAAGCGGTCGTATTCAGCGTCGGGAATGGTTGGCGCGTCCAGCACGTAGTACTGGTGGCCATGGTGGTGAAGTTGTTCGCGCAGTTTGGCGGCGCGTTTAGCTACATCGTTGTGGCCGGCGGGAGGGTTGACAACATCGCTGCCGTCATTGGAGTTAGCGGCTGAGCCGCCTACATTGGCGTTGGCATCGCTGCCAAATAAGTCAGCGGTGCTCATGCTGCGTGACCTTGAAATTAGCTGAACAAGCGGCGCGCTTGCGGCGAGCCTGCCGACAAGTCACGCGCATCAAGCGTGTCGTACAAAGCCAGCAAGTCGCGGGCAATCGCGCCGATGGCGGTCTCAGACAAGGGCTGTCCGTTGTCATCTGAGATTGCGCCGTCCATCACACGCGCCAGTTCATAGGCGGTTTGAATCATGCGGGCGTACGGCTCTTCTTTGCGGTCCACCTGTGGCACGTCGAGCGACAAGGCAAGTTCGTAAATGGCAGATTGCGTGGGGTCTTCCGACATCGCGGCTTGCGAGTCAAAGGTCAAACCCAATATGGCTGGCAATCCGTGCACGGGTGCAGGCACCACCATGCGGCCTGGCAACACACCAGCAATAAAGCCCAAACGTGCAGCGTTTTGATGCACGTAGCCTGGGCTCCATGCGGCCTTGGTGGCTTTGAGGGTGAAGCTCAGTTGTGCGTCGTGAGCGCTGGCAAAGTTGTCCAGCTCGCGAGCGCGGGCCACAGCTTCGAGCATGTCTGGAAACTCAGGTGCACCGTTGATGGCATCAGCAAAGTGTTGAGTTTTGGTGACGAATTCAGAGAACTCGATTTCGTTCAAGGGGCCGGTGCGATTAGCCAACTGCACACCCGACTGAAACGCGCTGTAGCGTTGGCCGTTGCGTGGGTGTTCCCACAAACCGGTTTCGGTGTTGAGTCCTTCCAAGCTGAACAGCTTGCTGCCCACTCGACGTGTGGCAGGCATGGCCTGCAAAGCGGCATCGCCAGAGGCGGGATGGTAAATTTCAACGGCGGCAATGACGTCAATCAAAGCGTCCAAAGCTGGACGCTTTTCAGGCTGCGGCAAATCAGGGGCTGCTGAATCCATGA
>CANGOY010000023.1 GCA_947455585.1 Comamonadaceae bacterium | reverse complement strand
GTGGGTTCGTTGATGATGCGCTTGACGTCCAAGCCCGCGATGCGGCCTGCATCTTTGGTGGCTTGACGTTGGGCGTCGTTGAAGTAAGCAGGCACCGTGATGACGGCTTCGGTCACTTCTTCGCCGAGGTAGTCTTCGGCTGTTTTCTTCATCTTGCGCAGAATTTCAGCGCTGATTTGAGGAGGGGCCAACTTGTTGCCACGCACTTCCACCCAGGCGTCACCGTTGTCGGCTTTGGCAATGGTGTAGGGCATCAAGTCGATGTCTTTTTGAACTTCTTTTTCAGCAAACTTGCGACCGATCAAACGCTTGACCGCGTATAGCGTGTTGCGTGGGTTGGTCACCGCTTGGCGCTTGGCCGATGCGCCCACCAAAATTTCGCCGTCTTCTTGATACGCAATGATGGACGGGGTGGTGCGAGCGCCTTCGGCGTTCTCGATCACTTTGGTCGTGTTGCCTTCCATGATGGCCACGCACGAGTTGGTGGTGCCCAAGTCAATACCGATGATTTTTCCCATGTTCTAACTCCAGTAATTTTCAAAAATTCAGATGGGCAGTAGTTATGGCTAACTCTGCCGATTTCAAGTGTTTTATTTCGGTGCGGCCACAGTGACCAGTGCAGGGCGCAACACGCGCTCAGCAATCAAGTAGCCTTTTTGCAGCACGGTGACCACGGTGTTGGCTTCTTGCTCGGCTGGCACCACGCTGATGGCTTGGTGCTGCGCGGGGTCAAACTTGGCGCCGGCGGTAGGGTCGATCGCGATGATCTTGTTGCGCTCCATCGCGCTTTTGAGCTGACGCAGCGTGGCTTCGGCGCCTTCGCGGATTTGTTCAGGCGTGGCGGTTTGCACGGCCAAGCCAGCTTCCAGGCTGTCGAGCACGGGCAGCAAGCTGTCGGCAAAGCTTTCCAGCGCAAATTTGCGAGCTTTGGACACTTCGTCGTCTGCGCGGCGACGTGCGTTTTGCACATCGGCTTGGCCGCGCACGTATTGGTCTTGCAGCTCAGCTGCTTTGGCTTGCAGAGCGGCGATTTCGGCTTGGGCAGCAGCCAGCGGGTCGAGCGCTGCAGCGGCCTCGGCCGATGTCGTCTCTTGGGCGGGTGCCATGCCGGCCATGTGGGAAGCCAAATGTGCGGCGGCGGTATCTAGGTTTTCTGTAGGTTCTGACATGCTTTGTAGGGCTTGTGTGAAGGAGATTCAGCGAAGCTAAGGCCATCCGACCCTATTTCAAGAGGGGTTTTGTAAAAAATTTGCAGGGACAAAACAAAGCGGGGCTTGGCCCCGCTTGTCATCGGCAGTCTAAAAAACTGCCGTTGGTCCTAATTATTCGAGGCCGAGCAGCTCGACGTCAAACTTCAACGTGGCGTTGGGTGGAATCACGCCGCCCGCGCCGCGTGCGCCGTAGCCCAGTTCTGGCGGGATGATGAGGGTGCGTTGGCCACCAATCTTCATGCCTTGCACGCCTTCGTCCCAGCCCTTGATGACCATGCCTGCGCCCAGAGGGAAGTCAAAGGCGTCATTGCGGTCGCGGCTAGAGTCGAATTTGGCACCTTGCTCGCCGTCTTGGTAGAGCCAGCCTGTGTAGTGCACGCTCACGTGCTGGCCAGCGGCGGCTTCAGCGCCGTCGCCCACCACGTTGTCGATGTATTGCAGGCCGGAAGGGGTCGTGTTCATGGCAAATCCTTGAATAAGTCTAATCAATGCGTAACCCCAGAGTGTACCTACCCCTGTCGCGCAAGTGAGGGCCAGCAGGCCTTGGGGTTGATAGGATGCAGGCCATCTTTTGTTGATTATTTGGGAGTCTGCATGTCCACCTCATCCGCCAAATTTCACTGGGACGACCCCTTCATGCTGTCGCAGCAGCTCACGGATGACGAGCGCCAAGTTCAGTCCGCTGCCGCTGCCTATTGCCAAGAGCGCCTGGCCCCTCGTGTGGTCGAAGCCTTTCGCCACGAAAAAACAGACGCCGCCATTTTTCGTGAAATGGGTGACTTGGGTTTGTTGGGCCCCACCATTCCAGAAACGTACGGCGGCGCAGGCCTGAATTACGTGAGCTATGGACTGGTGGCCCGCGAGGTGGAGCGTGTGGACTCGGGTTATCGGTCCATGATGAGTGTGCAGTCATCGCTGGTGATGCTACCGATTTTTGAGTTTGGCAGCGAAGCGCAAAAGCAAAAGTACTTGCCCAAGCTCGCCACGGGCGAGTGGATTGGTTGCTTTGGTTTGACCGAGCCTAACTTTGGCTCAGACCCCGGCAGCATGATCACGCGTGCCAAAAAAGTGGCTGGCGGCTATTCGCTGTCGGGCGCCAAGATGTGGATCACCAACAGCCCCATTGCCGATGTGTTTGTGGTGTGGGCTAAAGACGACGAGGGCGCGATTCGCGGCTTTGTTTTAGAAAAAGGCTGGAAGGGCTTGAGCGCTCCTGCCATTCACGGCAAGGTGGGCTTGCGTGCCTCCATCACGGGCGAAATTGTGATGGACGAGGTGTTCGTGCCAGAAGAAAACGCGTTTCCCCACGTGCGTGGCCTCAAAGGTCCGTTCACTTGCCTGAACAGCGCACGCTACGGCATTGCATGGGGTGCGTTGGGTGCGGCGGAAGATTGCTTTCACCGCGCGCGCCAATACGTGATGGACCGCCAGCAGTTTGGGCGCCCCTTGGCTGCGAATCAGTTGATTCAAAAGAAACTGGCCGACATGATGACCGAGATATCTCTGGGTTTGCAAGGCTGCTTGCGCTTGGGGCGTATGAAAGACGAGGGCACAGCCACGGTGGACATCACGTCCATCCTCAAGCGCAACAGTTGCGGCAAAGCACTCGACATCGCACGCATGGCCCGTGACATGATGGGCGGCAACGGCATTTCAGATGAGTTTGGCGTGGCTCGCCATTTGGTGAATTTGGAGGTGGTCAACACCTACGAGGGCACGCACGATGTGCACGCCCTCATCTTGGGGCGTGCCATCACGGGTATTTCTGCGTTTAGTAATTGATTTTTAGGAGGCTTCTCATGACATCACGCCGTTACTTTGTGTCGCATGTGGCGGCTTCAGTGGCATTGAGTCTGTGTACTTTTTCCTTTGCGCAAGCCCAAAACTACCCCACAAAACCTTTGCGCATCGTTGTGCCCTTTGGCGCAGGTGGCGTGGCTGACCTCACCGCACGCACGGTGGCTCAAAAAATGTCTGAAGGTTTGGGACAGTCGGTCGTCATCGACAACCGCCCCGGTGCGGGCGGCATTGTGGCTGCCGAGATGGTGGCCAAGTCTGAGTCCGATGGCTACACCTTGCTGCTCATGTCCAACGCCAACGCGGTGAGCGCCGGCTTGTTTAAGACGCTGCCGTTTGACCCGGTGAAGGATTTCACGCCGGTGTCGTTGATGGGCACGTTTGATTTGGCCATCGTCACAAACGGCGAGTCGCGTTTTCATTCCTTGCCTGAGTTGTTGACGTGGGCCAAAGCCAACCCAGGCAAGCTCAATATTGGCAGCATCAACATCGGCAGCACCCAGCATTTGACGGCTGAGTTGTTCAAGTCAGCTGCAAGCTTGGACGCGCAGGTTGTGCCTTTCAATGGCACGCCTGCGGTGATGACGGCGTTACGTGGTGGACAAATTGATGTGGCCTTGGAAGTGCTTAGCCCCGTGTTGCCGCAAATCAAAGGTGGTGCACTGCGTGCGTTGGCCGTAACTGGGCAAAAGCGCAACGCTGCTCTGCCGCAAGTGCCCACAGCCAAGGAGGTTGGCGTACCCAACTTGGTATCGACTTCATGGAATGGCTTGGGCGTGCCAGCTAAAACACCGCAAGTCGTGGTCGACCGCTTGAACAAAGAAGTCAACGCGGCTTTGCAAAATCCAGCGGTGCGTCAAAAATTGTTAGAGCTCAATGTAGAACCGCATCCCAGCACCGTTGTGCAAGCGCAGGAGTGGTTGCAAAACGAAATCAAACGTTGGGGCGATGTGATTCAACGGGCAGGCATTCAAAAGCAATAAACAGAAATCTCTGATGCTCAACATTCTCACCATCACTGGCCCTATTTATTTGTCTATTGCCTTGGGCTTTGCGGCAACGCGTCGAGGCTTGTTTAGCAAAGTGGACGGTCAGGTGCTTGGTCGTTTTGTATTGAACTTTGCGTTGCCCGCGATGCTCTTCAATACGCTGTCGCAGCGTAACTTTTCTGAGGTGTTAAACCCGAGTTACCTCATGGCTTACGGCGCGGGCTCAATGTTCTCATTTGGCGTTGGTTTTTTCGTTTGGCGTGTGTGGCGCAAAAAGTCGCTCACCGAAAGCGGTATGGTTGCTATGGGTGTGAGCTGCTCAAACAGCGGCTATGTGGGCTATCCGATTTTGTTGCAATTTTTGGGGCCCGCTGCAGGCGTGGGTTTGGCGCTGACGGTGTTGATCGAAAACTTGGTGACGATTCCCTTGGCACTTGCCATTGCGGAGAGCGGAGAAACGCAGCACTTGTCTTGGCGACACACCGTGCTTCAAAGTTTGAAACGCATGACCAAGTTGCCCATGATGCAAGCGATTGTGTTTGGTTTTGTGTTTTCCATGTTCGGTTTGCACTTGCCCGAAATTCTGTCGAAAACGGTCAACTTGTTTGCAGCTTCCACTGCCGCGATTGCGTTGTTTGTGAATGGCGGTTCTTTGGTGGGCATGCGGGTGGTCGGCCTGATTCAAGAGGTGCGCTGGATCGCCATTGGAAAATTGGTGCTGCATCCCTTGGCAGTGGGCCTCATGATGATAGTGGTTGGGCCATTTGAGGCTAGTCTCAGAATTTCTGCGGTGTTGTTGGCGGGCATGCCGATGCTTGGCATCTATCCTTTATTGGCGCAACGCCATGGCCAAGAAGGTTTTTGCGCCGCCGCTTTGTTGGTGACGACCATTGCATCCTTCTTTACGATCAGCCTGATTTTGTGGGCCATGGGTGAGTTGCCGGGCTGGCACGTCTAAGCACACGCCATGCACATCAAGGAGTCTGAGGTTCAGGTGACTGCTGTTCGCGCGCAAGGTGCGGGTGGGCAAAACGTCAACAAGGTGTCCAGTGCCATCCATCTGCGTTTTGATGTGATGGCGTCGTCTTTGCCCGAAGGTGTGAAAGAGCGGTTGATGTGTTTGTCAGACCACCGCATCACCCAAGACGGTGTGGTGGTCATCAAAGCGCAAGAGCATCGCAGCCAAGACATGAACCGCATCGAGGCCTTTGCGCGTTTGCTCGACTTGGTGCAAAGCGTGGCGAAGCCACCTAAAAAACGCAAACCGACCAAACCCACGTATGCCTCTAAGCTGCGTCGCTTAGACAGCAAAAAAAAGACCTCGGCGATCAAATCGAACCGAGGTCGAGTGCTTTAAACGCACCGCGTGTTTAGGCTTTGCGCAAGAAGCAAGCTTTCAGCATGTAGTTGCCCACGTCCATCTTGCAGTCCACTTCGTGGTCGCCACCCACCAAGCGAATGCTTTTCACTTTGGTGCCCATCTTCAGCGTGGTGGATGAGCCTTTGACCTTCAGGTCTTTGATCAGCACCACGGCATCGCCGTCTTTGAGCACTGTGCCGTTGGCATCTTTCACCACCGCTTCGTCTTCGTCGTCGGCTCCGGCAGCAGCCACCATCGGCCACTCATGCGCGCAGTCAGCACACACGTAGTTGTCGCCATCTTGGTAGGTGTTTTCTTGCGCGCATTGTGGGCAGGCTGGAATGTTGGACATGGTGTTCGTTTTCTTTGAAAGGTGAGCAGTGTAGTTTTGTAGGGTTTCAGCGAACTTGCAGCTTGATGCCGTTGGCAGTGGCCGCCGTGATTTCGCCCACTTCACATGCCTGGTCAAAGCCGTGTTGTTGGAACACAGCCAGCACTTCGGCCACGCTCTCGGGTGCGCAGGCCACCAGCAAGCCGCCGCTGGTTTGGGGGTCGCTCAGCAGGGCTTGGTCGATGGCGTTGCGTTCAGGCGCGAGTTCAATCTCGCTGCCGTAAGCCGACCAATTGCGCCCAGAGGCACCGGTGAGCATGCCTTGCTCGGCCAGTTCGCGCACGCCGTGCAGCAAAGGCACTTGGCTCATGTTCAGTTGCACCGTGTGGTGGCTGCCGCGTGCCATTTCTAGCGCGTGGCCAGCCAAGCCAAAGCCGGTCACATCGGTCATGGCGTGCACGCCAGCCATGGCAGACAGGGCTGCGCCCGGTGTGTTGAGTTGTGTGGTGTTGGCAATCATTTGGGCATAGCCCTCAGTGCTAAGCGCGTTCTTCTTGAGGGCCGCAGACAACACGCCCACGCCCAGTGGCTTGCCCAAAATCAAACGGTCGCCCACGCGTGCGTCGGCGTTGCGTTTGATGCGCTTGGGGTGCACAAGGCCTAAGACGACCAAGCCGTAAATCGGCTCGACCGAGTCAATGGTGTGACCACCCGCTATTGGGATGCCAGCCTCGCGGCACACGCTTTGGCCACCATCCAAAATTTTGCCAATCGTCTCAGCGGGCAACACATTGATGGGCATGCCCACCAAAGCCAACGCCATGATGGGCGTACCGCCCATGGCGTACACATCGCTGATGGCGTTGGTAGCGGCGATGCGGCCAAAGTCAAACGGGTCATCCACGATGGGCATGAAGAAGTCGGTGGTGGCAATCAGCGCTTGCTCGTCGTTGAGCTGGTACACCGCCGCGTCGTCAGCTGTCTCGATACCTACCAACAACTGCGGCGGGATGGGCATGGCACTGGTGCTTTTGAGAATCTCGCTCAACACGCCCGGTGCAATCTTGCAGCCACAGCCGCCGCCATGTGAGAGGCTGGTGAGGCGGGGCGGTACTGAAATGGTGGATGTATGCATGGCACGAATCATACGTAATCGCGCGTGCGTGCTAACCGCCTGCGACCGTGAAATAGAAAAGCCGTCTGCTCCTTGCAGAGCAGACGGCTGAGTCAATCACTCAATGACGATTTACTTGGTCGATGAGGGTGTCTTCGCTGCTTTGGCTTTGACATCTGTACGCCAACGCACTTCGTTTGAAGTGATGTGCGGCCAAAAAAAAGGCACCCGAAGGTGCCTTGGTCATGCGTCTGGGGGACGACTTAAGCGCGTGACTTGCGACGCGCAGGTGCTTTGGCTGCAGCTTGCGGTGCGTGCTTTTTCAATTCGGCCAAACCTTCCTGAGCCATGGCTGCTGTTTTCTTCGCGTTCTTGCGTGCTTCGGCCAATGCTTTGTTGCCGGCATCCAAAGCGGCTTTGACAGCGTTGACTGCTGCTTCAGAACCTTCGGGGGCCTTCTTCAGATTTTCGGTCAATGCTTTGTTGACAGACGCATGGGCGTGATCGAAGTGACCTTCTGCAAACGATGCAGATTCAACTTGGAATTCTTGCGTCAGCTCATAAGCGGTGGCAGCAAAACCAGCCAAGCTCTTGGCCGAGACTTCCAATTGGGACTTCAACAATTCCAAGGCTGCAGTTGGGTCTTTGACTTCCAAGGCAGAGGCCAATTGTTCTTGTGCCAACTCAGCATTCACTTTGGCTTGTTCAAGGCTGAGTTCTGTCAGGCGCTCAACTTGTGAGAAAGACAGGTTGGCCAATTCAAAAGCGGCTTTCAATGACGCTTCGATTTGTGGTTTGACTTGGTTTTGCATGGTGATTTCCTTCATAGTTAAATTAGATGAGGAAATGGTAGCCACGGATTTTGTAAAAACAGCACCCAGCTTGCTCTTTAGAGCCAGTGCTCTAGCCGCTTGCAAAAGCGCTCAATTCATGGCGCGATGGTGGCGCCTTCTATCTTGTGCCGAGACAGACTGTCACGAATAAATCCGTTGGACTTCATGTCGGCAACAAAGCTGACCAACGCTTCGTGCGCGCGCTGAGACACATGGTTGGGTTGCCCCATCGCTTGCTCAATCACCATGAAGCGCCCGGGTAAAAGGCGCAAGCCCGCCACTTTTTGGGCATCTGATTCCAACTGTTGTTTGACGCCCGCTGCCACGTCGTAGCTGCCCTCCATAAAGAAGGGCACCACTTGGGGCGAGGTCGGTGCGCGCACCAGCTGCGCGGCCTTGAGTTCTCGGCTTAAAAATAAATCGTACGCACTGCCTTGCCCGACCACGACCCTGTGCTTGGCCTGATCCACCTCTGCGTTGTTCATCAAAGGCGAGTTTTTTTTCACCAAGTAACTGCCCTCAATCAAAACATAAGGTGGCGAGAACGTGATGCCTTTGCCTCGAACGGGATCGATGGCAAAAAAGCCAAGGTCCGCTTGGCCTTGTGTGACAGCTTCCACAGACTTGGCTGCAGAGTCGACAGGCACCAGCACCAAAGGAAGGTTGAGCTGGATAGCAAATGCTTTCGCTAAATCGACTGAGACACCCACCGGCGTACCTGTCGCCGCATCTTTGCGCGCCAAGATGGGGTTGCCAAGGTTAATCACCGCACGCAAGACGCCTGTTGGCGCAACCTCGCGCGACACATCCGTCGTGTTTTGTGCCAAAGCAAAAGGGCCTAACAGGCTTGCGGTGGCAAGCACTGTTAAGACCCTTTTGAAAGTCGTTATTGCCACGACTTAAAACGCGAGGGTTTGGCCTTCGGTCATCGGCACCACTTTGACTTTGCTGCCCTTCATGGCATTTTGGAATTCTTCCAAGGTGCCTTTGGCCAGAGGGTTGGAGTTATAGTGAATTGGAATCACCATCTTGGGTTTGATCCAGTTGCGAGCAGCAAACGCAGCGTCGTCTGGGTCCATGGTGAAGTTGCCGCCAATGGGCATCAACACCAAGTCTGGCTTGTAGCGTTCGGTGATGAACTTCATGTCACCAAACAGGCCTGTATCGCCCATGTGCCAAATTTTGAAACCGTTTTCCAGCTCAATGATGTAACCCACGGCTTCGCCTGCAGGGTGCGATTCGAGTTTTTCAGTGGCGGGATTTTTCCAAACATACAGGGACGAGTGTTCAGCTTGTACCGCTGTCACTTTGATGCCTGGCAACGGTTTGACACTGCCCGATTTGTTAAAGCGGTGTGTCAGCTCTGCGGGCATGACGCCAAGTGTGACCAAAGGTGTGATCATGTCGGCAGGGCCGTAGAGCACCGTTTTGTGTAGCTTGGCCAGTGCGGGCGCATCGCCAATATGGTCGATGTGTGCATGCGTCACCAGCAGCAAGTCAACCTTGCCGAGCGCGGACAAGTCGGCTTTGTACGCCGCGGGGGCTTTGGGGCCACCCGTGATCCACGGGTCAATCACGATGTTTTGTCCACCGGGTGTTTTGATGCGAAAGCCAGCTTGGCCCAGCCACAAGATTTCTGTCTTGGCTTCAGCGACGCTGGCAACCGGCTGAGCGAAGCTGCTGTGCATGCCGATGCTGGTGAGACCAATGAGCAGAGCGCTTTTAAAGCGCAGTGAATGCAACCATTTCATGATGTTTCTCCTGTGAGGTGACATGACAACTGCCATGCGCGTTTGCCAAGTTATGACATTTAAGTACAGATGGATTTAGGGATAACCCTTTTTTGCTTCAATTCAAGGGGGATGGAGTCGCATGTCGGACACCAAATTTTTGTTTGACGTGTTCAATAGACCAAGATTGCAAATAAGGAGATTTTTAATGTTTCAAAAAGTTTTATTAATGGCGGTGATTTCTTTGACGGCGACAGTTTCTTGTCACGCGAAAGATCTTGTGGTTTGGAGTGCCGGGGCTGTCAAACCTGCGCTGGAGGTGCTTTTACCTGCGTTTCAAAAGAGCTCTGCCATTTCAATCGATGTGCAATATGCCCCCGTGGGTGTGTTGATGCGTCGACTGGCCGAGGGCGGCCAACCTGATGTGTTGGTGCTCTCGACGGATGTTGTCAAAGACGTTGAAAGCAAAGACTGGGGCCTTGTGGGTTCTGCCACACCGCTGGGAAGTGTGGGCGTGGGTGTGGCCGTGAAGAAAGGCATGCCGTTGCCTGATATTTCGACGCCTGATGCGCTACGCAAAACCTTGTTGGCCGCCAAAAGCGTGACTTACATGGACCCACAAAAAGGGACCAGTGGTAAGCACTTTGCAGCGGTGATTGACCAGCTCGGCATTGCTGACCAGATGAAATCCAAAACCACCTTGGGTGATGTTGGCTACGTCTTAGAGCCTGTTGCGCGTGGCGAGATTGAGGTTGGCATTCAGCAAATCACAGAAATCTTGCCGGTGAAAGGTGCTGTGTTGGTTGGCCCATTGCCCGCGTCTTTACAAAAAATCACGACGTATGCCATCTTGCAAGGCGCTAAAGCAAACGACACCCAAGCCGTGGGTGAACTGCGTAAATTTCTTCAAACCTCAGAAGCCGTCAAAGTGTTTGAGGAAAAAGGTTTTAAATAAAGGGGCGTTGACGATGAAATACCAATTGAATGTGAATGGTCAGTCTGTCAAGGTGGAAGCCGACAGTGACACACCGTTGTTGTATGTGCTGCGCGACAACCTCGCGCTGCAAGGCCCTAAATATGGCTGCGGCCTAGGCCAGTGTGGTGCTTGCACCGTGTTGATTGACGGTCATGCGGTGCGAAGTTGTGTCACCCCTGTTGCCAGTTTGAAGGGCGGCAACATCGTCACATTGGAAGGACTGGGAACACCAGAAAAGCCGCATCCCGTGCAACAGGCCTTCATCGATGAGCAAGCCGCGCAGTGTGGCTATTGCATCAACGGCATGGTGATGCAGTCGGTTGATTTCCTGTCAAAGAACCCACGTCCAAGCGAGGGGCTCATTCAACAGGCGCTGGCGGCCAACTTGTGCCGTTGCGGCACGCACACACGCATCGTCAAAGCCGTCAAACGCGCCTCGGATGCGTTGGCCATGATTCCCGTCACGACATTGAAAAAGGGTTGAGCTATGCAACGTCGTCAATTTTTACAAGCGGGCAGTGGCCTGGTTGTGTCGTTCTCTTTCGCCGTCAACACACTCAGCCACGCACAGGGGCAAACTGCTGGCAAGAGCATGGTCAAGACCCAAGTGGGGGCTTGGCTGGGCATGAACACCGATGGTCGCGTGACCGTGTATTCAGGCAAGGTCGATTTGGGCACCGGCGTGCGCACCGCGCTCATGCAAATGGTGGCAGAAGAGCTGGATGTCAGCCTCACACAAATCGACATGGTCATGGGTGACACGCTCACCACACTCGACCAAGGTCAGTCGGCGGGCAGTTTGAGTTTGCAAAACGGTGGTGGCACTTTGCGTCAAGCCGCAGCAAGCGCGCGTCACGCGTTGTTGGCGGTTGCCGCTGCACGTTGGCAAGTCAACGTCACCGATTTGGTGGTGACCGACGGCGTGATTGCGACGCGTCAAGGTGAGCAAAAAATCAGCTACGCCGCGCTGTTGAACGGTGCACCACTCAATGTGCCGCTGGATGCCAAAGCGCCGTTGAAAGCGTATGCCAATCACAAAATCGTGGGCCAGTCGATTCCGCGTGTGGACATTCCGGCCAAACTCACAGGCACGTTTCTCTACATGCACGACTTCAAGTTGCCAGGCATGTTGCACGCCCGCATGATTCGCCCAAGCGGGCAGGGCGGCAAGTTGCTCAGCGTGGACGATTCGGCTGCGCGCAAGGTGAACGGCTTTGTTCAAGTGGTGCGCAAGCAAGACTTTTTGGCGGTGGTGTGCAAGACCGAGTGGGCCGCCGTCAAGGCCGCTCGTGCGTTGAAAACGCAATGGGCCACACCCAATACCTTGCCCGAGCAAGCCAAGCTGTACGACTACTGGCGCAAACTGCCAGTGGCCAAAAATGAGGCCGTCATCAAAACGGGTGACGCCACCCAAGCATTGGCAGGCGCCGCCAAGCGCATTCAAGCCACTTACGATTTCGCGCCCCACACCCACGGCTCCATCGGGCCTTCATGTGCAGTGGCTGATTTCAAAGACGGCAGCTGCACCGTGTGGTCTGCATCGCAAGCCACACACTCCTTGCAAGCGGAGCTGGCCACGGTGCTGGACATTCCCAAAGACCGCATTCGCATGGTTTACCTCGATGGTGCTGGCTGCTACGGACGCAACGGCCATGAAGACTGTTCGGGTGATGCCGCCTTGGTGTCTCAACTGGTGGGCGCCCCTGTGCGTGTGCAGTGGATGCGCGCTGACGAACACGGCTGGGACCCCAAAAGCCCGCCCACCTTGGTGGACATGGAAGGCGGCTTGGATGCCGCAGGCCATCCAGTGGCTTGGCGCTCGGAATTTTTCATTGCGCAAGCCAATGGCACGCTCGAAGAATTTCCTTTGCTCGCGGCTGTGTTGTCTGGCGTCAAACGCAATGGCCACTACACCGGCAACTTGCAAAAAAATGCCGACGTGTTGTATCAGTTCCCCAACATCCAAACCGAGGTGCATCGGCTGGCCGACACGGCATTTAGAACCTCGCATTTGCGCACACCAGGGCGCATGCAAAACACGTTTGCCAACGAAGCCTTCTTTGATGAGCTAGCCGCCGCCGCGGGTGCTGACCCGCTGCAATGGCGTTTGACGTATCTCAAAGAGCCGCGCGCGCGTGCGGTTCTGGAAGACGTGGCGCGTTTGTCGAAGTGGCAAAGCCGTTCGTCGCCCGCTGCCAAGGCCGCTGGCAATTTGGTGCGCGGTCGTGGCGTGTCGTTTGTGAAGTACGACAACGACCGCACATTTGTGGCGTTGGTGGCAGAGGTGGAAGTCAACCGCAAAACAGGCGCCATTCGCGTGACCGATGTGTGGTGCAGCCACGACTGTGGTCAAGTCATCAACCCCGATGGCGCCATCAATCAGATTGAGGGCGGCATTGTGCAAACCATCAGCCGCACCTTGCTGGAAGAACTGCACTTTGACCGCACGCATGTGACCAGCACCGATTGGGCAAGCTACCCCATCTTGCGTTTCCCCGAGGTGCCGCGCATTCACGTCAGCCTGATTAACCGCCCAGAGATGCCCGTGTGGGGCGCGGGTGAAATGGCACCTACGGTCGTGCCCTCTGCGATATCGAATGCCGTGTTTGACGCGACGGGGGTGCGTTTGCGTTCGGTGCCGTTTTTACCTGCCAAGGTGAAGGCGGCAGGGGTGGCATGACGTTGCCCATTGCAGGCATTTGCGCAAATAACGAAAGAAGATTCCAAAGATTTGATGCCCTATGGCGTGTCGAAGCGGGACAAGGTCTTCAACCATTTCGTCGCGGGTATAGGCCAACGTTTTTGGATGGCTTGCGCTTGTAAACGTAATGCGTCTTTGTTCAGTGTGCGAGGCTGGTAAAAGGCCAGCACAACGGTGTTGCCTGCTGAGGTTGGTTTGAACGTCCATAGGGATTCTTTGCCAAAGACATGCGCAATTTTTTGAATGCTGTGCGCCACGTTGGCGTTGCGGCCATATAAATTGACAGCCATGCATCCGTTGGGTGTGAGCAGTTGTCTGCAATTGGCATAAAACACGTCGCTATCCATCACAGGGCGGGCAGCTTCTTGGTCGTACAAGTCGACTTGAAGCGCATCGATTTTCCCTCTCCATTCGTCGCTGCTGGCAACTTCTGCCGCATCTGCTTGCACCACCTTTAATTGAGCGGTGTCTTCGGGTAAGTTGAACCAAAGCTTGCACGCTGCAATGACTTGAGGATTCAACTCAATTGCTGTGGTGCGAATACCTAAATGCCGATGACAAAACTTTGTCAACGATGCAGCGCCTAAACCCAGTTGCATGGCATGTAAATGGCTGACTTGATTCAACTCTACAAACAACAACCAGCCCATCATGCGCTGTACGTATTCAAGGTGGATTTCAAACGGTTGGCTCAGCTTCATCGAGCCTTGGACCCATGGGGTACCCAAATGCAAAAAGCGCATGTCGCCGTAATCGACATAGTTGACGTGTGGCAAATGACCGTCGTTAGCGGTTCCCATCAGGCTCTCGCCACGACCTTGACCCGCGTAAGTTTGCGCTTGTTTCTTGGCTAGAGCAGTGCCCATCAACGCTGCCAAAACACATGCGATGAAACCGACAATGAGGTTGAAGGGCGTGAAATATATTTCTAAATCTGCAGCCAAGCTATTTAGTAAATTCATAACCTATATCCTTTCTTCCATCAAATTTGGCTAAATGCGCGTTTGCCACCTGTTTTTGGAAACGGTACCTCAAACGGAAAAGCCCCTGCACGTGAGTACAGGGGCTTTAGTTTTTGGCTCCTCGACCTGGGCTCGAACCAGGGACCTACGGATTAACAGTCCGGCGCTCTACCCACTGAGCTATCGAGGAATGCAAAAATTATAGCGCATTTTTTGCGCCTTTTTCAGAGGTGAAACACAACGGTTGCACGAACCGTTCGGGGCGCGCCTGGGTAGAGAAAGT
>CANGOY010000022.1 GCA_947455585.1 Comamonadaceae bacterium | reverse complement strand
GACCCAAGACGGCAAACTGCAACCCGAAGTGGCCAACAAGGTCAAAGAGTGGTTCAGCGTGCGCACCAACCCCGATGGCACGACCAGCGAAGGCTTGGGCGATTGGGATATTTCGCGTGACGCGCCTTACTTTGGCATCGAAATTCCAGACGCACCTGGCAAATACTTCTATGTGTGGCTCGACGCGCCTGTGGGCTACTTGGCTTCGCTGAAAAACTTGCTCGACAAACGTGGCGAGAACTACGACGCCTACATGGCCAACGACAAGCTGGAGCAATACCACTTCATCGGCAAAGACATCGTCACGTTCCACACCCTGTTCTGGCCCGCCATGCTGCACTTCAGTGGCCGCAAAACACCCAACAACGTGTTTGTGCACGGCTTTCTCACCGTCAACAACGGCGAGAAGATGAGCAAGAGCCGTGGCACGGGCCTGGACCCGCTCAAGTACCTCAGCCTGGGCATGAACCCCGAGTGGCTGCGCTACTACCTGGCCACCAAGCTCAACAACAAAAACGAAGACATCGACTTCAATGCTGAAGATTTCATGCTGCGCGTGAACAGCGATTTAATTGGCAAGTTCGTCAACATCGCATCGCGTGCGGCTGGGTTCTTGACCAAGCGTTTTGGAGGCAAGCTCACTCAAAGTTTTGGCGAGCAAGGCACCGCGCTGTTGAGCGACATTCACGCCGCCAAAGACAGCATCGCCCAAGCCTACGACGCACGCGAGTACGGCAAAGCCGCTCGCGAAATCATGTTGCTGGCCGACAAGGTCAATTCGTATGTAGACCAGCACAAGCCTTGGGACTTGGCCAAAGACGCCGCCAACAACGAAGCCTTGCACCAAGTGTGTTCGTTGCTCATCAACGCGTTTTCCGAGCTGAGCCGCTACTTGGCCCCTGTGTTGCCTTCATTGGCCCAAGCCGTTGAAAGTTTCACTGGCACCTCCATGCAAAACTGGAACACCACAGGCAACGTGGCCAGCATTCAACCCTACCAACACCTCATGCAACGCGTCACCCCCGAACAACTCGAAGCTCTGTTTGAACCCCCAGTCGTGGTGGAAGAAAAAGTCACGCCTGGTGGCGAAGAAATCGCCCCCACCATCAGCATCGACGACTTCGCCAAAGTCGATTTGCGTATTGCCGAAATCGTCAACTGCGAAGCGGTGGAAGGCTCCACCAAACTGCTGCGCCTCACGCTCGATGTGGGCGAAGGCAAAACGCGCAACGTGTTTTCAGGCGTGGCCAGCATGTACAAGCCCGAAGACCTCAAGGGCAAACTCACGGTGATGGTGGCCAACCTGGCCCCGCGCAAGATGAAGTTTGGGGTGTCTGAAGGCATGGTGCTCGCCGCCAGCCATGCAGATGACAAGACCGATGCTGGCATTTACGTCTTGCACCCATGGCCAGGTGCAAAACCCGGTATGCGCATCCATTAATTGGGTTCTGACCCCAAATAAACACCATGAATTTGTCCTCCTTCAATTTTTTCCGTCCGCACGTCGTTGATTCATTGAAGGGGTACACCCGCCAGCGTTTTTACCAAGACGTGGGCGCGGGCATCACGGTAGGCGTCGTGGCTTTGCCACTGGCCATGGCGTTTGCCATTGCGTCGGGGCTCAAGCCTGAAGCGGGTTTGTTTACCGCCATCATTGCGGGCTTTTTGATTTCTGCTTTGGGTGGCAGCCGCGTGCAGATTGGCGGGCCAGCAGGTGCGTTCATCGTCATCGTCTACGGCATTTTGGAGCGCTACGGCTTGGCCAACCTCATCATCGCTACTGCCATGTCGGGCGTGATGTTGTTTGCCATGGGCTTGCTACGTTTGGGCACGCTGATTCGTTTTATTCCTGTGGCGGTGGTGATTGGGTTTACCAACGGCATTGCAGTGCTCATCATGGTGTCGCAGCTCAAAGAATTCTTTGGCTTGCAAGTCAAAGCCATGCCAGCTGACTTCTTTGGCATCTTGCGCACACTAAGCGACAGCTTTGGCACGCTCAACGCCGAAGCCTTGGGCTTGGCCGTGGTGTGCTTGGCAGTGTTGGCGTTTTGGCAACTGGCCCTGCCGCGCTTGGCCAACGCCATGCCCAGCACCAAAAGTTTTTCCACCATCCCCGGCTCTATCGTGGTGTTGGTGGGTGCCACAGTCGCCGCAAAAATGATGGGGCTTGAGGTCGAAACCATCGCATCCCGCTTTGGCAGCATTCCTAGCAACTTGCCTGCCTTTGCATGGCCCGAGTTCAGCTGGGACACCGCCAAGTTCTTGCTCATCCCCGCCACTACGCTGGCCTTGTTGGGCTCGATTGAATCCTTGCTGTGCGCACGCATTGCGGACCAAATGATGGCCGACGGCCCCTACGGTGACCGCCACGATGCCAACCAAGAACTGATGGCACAAGGCATTGCCAACCTCGTCACCCCATTCTTCGGCGGCATGCCTGCCACGGGCACGATTGCCCGCACCGTGACCAACGTGAAAAACGGCGGCAACAGCCCCGTGGCAGGCATGGTGCATGCGGCCACGCTGCTGGTGGTCATGCTGGTGGCCGCGCCGCTGGCGGGCGATGTGCCGCTGGCTGCGCTGTCGGCCATTCTGATGTTTGTCGCTTGGAACATGGGCGAGTGGCACGAGTTTGTGCACCTGCGCCAGTTCCGTCTGCCTTATCGCGCCACGCTGTTGTCGGTTTTCTTGCTCACGGTCATCGTTGATTTGACGGTGGCTGTGGAAGTGGGCCTGATGGCTGCATGCCTCACCTTCATCTATCGCATCTCCAGCCTCAGCCGTGCCGAGCATGTGCAGGCCGACGCCTTTCCTGAACTGGCAGGCCATGAAGCTAACGTGCAGGCCCACCGCTTGTATGGCGCTTTGTTTTTTGGCGCGGTCAAGCTGGTCGAGGCCATTGAAGAAAGCCTGCCCACCCAAGCGCTGGTGCTAGACCTGAAAAACCTGATTTATGTTGACTCGTCGGGTGCTGACGCCCTGTTGGCGCTGGCTCGCTCGTGCAAGAAAAAGAATGTGCGCCTCATCGTCTGTGGCTTGGGCCACCAGCCGTTGGACATGGCGCAACGCAGCGGCCTGCTGCACGCTTTGCCTGACACAGACCTTGTGCCCGATTTGAGCCACGGTTTGGCCTTGGCGCTCGGTCGCTAAAATTCACCCAATTCAAGAAATCCAATTAGAAAGCCCACCATGTCGATTTTTCAACGTGACAACTACACCTCAGAAGCCACTCAGTTCATCGAGTCGCTCAAGGCCAACAAGCCCACGCTCGAAAAAGAACAGCGCGACGGCCGTGCTTTGTTGTGGGACAAGCAAGTGAACACCGAAATCCAGCAAGACATCGCAGCTGGCCGTGTGGCGCAAAAGCCGTACGTTTACCAAACGAACGCTTAAAGACCTTCGGTCTTGGCCTAAAACTCCGTGCATCCTGCCGACCCCACCCTGCCTAACGACGAGGCACACATCGCCTCTGTCATGCCGGAGGTGATCGACAACGTGGCAGTGGCCCGCCTATATGGCGAGCCGCTGTTTGCCATGCCGCAGGATTTGTACATCCCGCCTGACGCGCTGGAAGTTTTCCTAGAGGCATTCCAAGGCCCGCTGGATTTGCTGCTGTACCTCATCCGCAAGCAAAACTTCAACATCCTCGACATCCCTATGGCCGCGCTGACGCGCCAATACCTGAGCTATGTGGACGAGATTCGCAGCCGCAACCTAGAGCTGGCCGCCGAATACCTGCTGATGGCCGCCATGCTGATTGAAATCAAATCTCGCATGCTGCTGCCACCCAAAAAGGTAGCCGAAGGCCAAGAGCCCGAAGACCCCCGCGCCGAGCTGGTGCGCCGCTTGCTCGAATACGAGCAAATGAAACTGGCCGCTGCCAAGCTCAACGAAGTACCGCAGTTTGGCCGCGATTTCTTGCGTGCGCAGGTCTATATCGAACAATCGCTGCAGCCACGCTTCCCGGATGTGCATGTGGTCGAGCTTCAACAAGCGTGGGCTGACATCTTGAAGCGTGCCAAACTGGTGCAGCACCACAAAATTAGCCGCGAAGAACTCTCGGTACGCGAGCACATGAGCATCGTGCTGCGCCGTCTGCAGGGCCAGCGCTTTGTGGAGTTTGAAAAACTCTTCGAAGCCGAACAAGGCGTGCCCGTGCTGGTGGTGACCTTCATCGCCCTGCTTGAGCTGGCCAAAGAAACGCTGATTGAAATCACGCAGGCTGAGGCTTTTGCCCCTATTTACGTGCGTTTGGCCTATATCCCAACGTAATAGACCCACGTAAACTCCATATCCTCTCGGCAACACAGGACTGGCTTTGCGCCACACACGTTCTATGAGCAACACCAACGCTTCGCCCTATGGCACTTTGCCCCCCGCCTCACCCGTGGCTGCCCGCAAGCCCATCAGCTTGCCCCGCTTGAACGAGCTGCGCGCCCGTGGTGAAAAAATCACCATGCTCACTGCCTACGACGCCACCTTTGCCGCCGTGGCCGATGCCGCTGGCGTGGAATGCATCCTGGTGGGCGACTCGCTGGGCATGGTCTGCCAAGGTCTCACCAGCACCGTGGGCGTTACGCTTGACACCATGCGCTACCACGTCGAAAGCGTGGCCACAGGCATCCGCCGCGTGCAAGGCACAGCATGGATCATTGGCGACCTACCGTTTGGCAGCTACCAAGAATCCAAAGAGCAGGCCCTTCGCAGTGCAACGGTTCTGATGCAAGCGGGTGCTCACATGGTCAAGCTCGAAGGTGGCGGCTGGACCACCGACATCGTGCACTTTTTGGTCGAACGCGGCATTCCCGTCTGCGCCCACTTGGGCCTGACCCCACAAACCGTGCATGCTCTTGGCGGCTACCGCGTGCAAGGCCGTGGCGACTCGGCCACCCAACTGCGCCAAGAAGCCTTGGCCCTGCAAGACGCAGGTGCCAGCATGCTGGTGCTGGAAATGGTGCCCGAGCCACTGTCCACAGCCCTTACGCAAGAGCTGCCAACTTGCCACACCATTGGAATTGGCGCAGGCAACGGCACGGCTGGCCAAGTGCTGGTCATGCATGACATGCTGGGCGTCAACTTGGGTAAGAACCCCAAGTTCGTGCACAACTTCATGGAAGGCCAAGCCAGCGTGCAAGCCGCCATGAGCGCCTATGTGGCCGCCGTGAAAAACGGCACATTCCCCGACAACGCGAAGCACGCGTGGGCTTGATAAAGCCCTCACCCCTCAAGCCCCCTTTTCTCGTTTCATGCAAATCGTTCACACCATCGCGGACCTGCGCCGCGCTTTAAAGCCGGCCGCCCTGCGCGCCTTTGTGCCCACCATGGGCAACCTGCATCAAGGCCACTTAGAGCTGATGCAAATGGCCCGCCAAGAAGTGGACAAGCGAACAGCAACAGGCGGCATGACCGTGGCCAGCATCTTTGTGAACCGCCTGCAATTTGGCCCCAACGAAGACTTTGACACTTACCCCCGCACCCTAGAAAACGACTGCGCCCTGTTGGAAGCCAACGGCTGCGACGTGGTGTTTGCGCCGTCTGAAAAAGACCTCTACCCCGAGACACAAGTGTTCAAAGTGCACCCGCCTGCTGAACTGGCCGACATCTTGGAAGGCGCGTTCCGCCCCGGCTTCTTTGTGGGCGTGAGCACCGTGGTGCACAAGCTGTTCAACATCGTGCAGCCCGACTTGGCCGTGTTTGGCAAGAAGGACTACCAACAACTCATGGTCCTGCGCCGCATGGTGCAGCAAATGGCGTTGCCCATCGACATCATCGGCGGCGAAACCCGCCGCGCTGAAGACGGCTTAGCCCTCAGCTCACGCAACGGTTACCTGAGCGCAGAAGAACGCGCCGAAGCCGTGCAACTGTCAATGGCTTTGAAAGGCTTGGCCGCTGCGGCACGTTCTGGCAATGCGGCTGGGAAGCTGGATGTGGCCGCTGCCGAAGCCGATGCGATGGAAGCCCTGCGCCAACGCGGCTGGGCCCCCGACTACATCACCCTGCGCCGCCAGCATGACTTGTCATCCGTAAGCGGCCCATGCGCTGAGCCATTGGTGGTGTTGGGTGCGGCTAAGTTGGGCAAGACGCGGTTGATTGATAACCTCGAAGTTTGAGGTTTTTCTTTGGCTTAGGTGTTGGTGTTTGTGGTGCTTTTCTCCGGCTGAGGCCGTGTGCGTGAGGCACGGCGGCCGCCTCATGCTGGAGTACCAGAAATCGTTGGCCGCCGCACCTCACGCACACGACATCGTTAGATAGAAAAATCTCGGCTCAAAAAACGCAATATCAAAGCAATTGCATTGCGCCAGAAACAGTCAAACCACACGTCTGCAAGCCGCAGTCTTCTTGTCTAGGGAATGGACAGGTAACGATTTCTGGTACCCCAGCATGAGGAAACTGCCCATTCCCTAGGCAAGAAGTGAGCACAGCAAAAGAGCGACGCTTATTCGCCCTTAGCCCCACGCCCCATCAGCAAGGCCACAGCTTGCGCGGGTGTGATGATGCCGTCTAACAATGCAACAACAGCCTGCGCAATCGGCATGTCAACGCCAAGGTGCTGCGCACGTTGCACCACGGTGCGGGCGCAATACACGCCTTCGGCCACATGGCCAAGTGAATCGACCGCTTGTTGCAAGGTCATGCCTTGGGCCAAGGCGAGGCCCACTTTGCGGTTGCGGCTCAGGTCACCGGTGGAGGTGAGCACCAAGTCGCCTAAGCCAGAGAGGCCCATGAAGGTTTCGGGCTTAGCGCCCAGCGCCACGCCAAGGCGGGTAATTTCGGCCAAGCCGCGTGTGATGAGTGCGGCACGGGCGTTGAGGCCCAACTGCAAACCATCACACAAACCCGTGGCGATGGCCAACACGTTTTTAACTGCGCCGCCTACTTCCACGCCCACGATGTCGTCGTTGGCGTACACACGCAAGCTGTTGTTGTGAAAGGCTTGCACCATGGCGTCACGCGCCGCTGCGTCATCGCTGGCGGCCACCAAAGCGGTAGGCATGCCGCGTGCCACTTCTTGCGCAAAGCTGGGGCCGCTGAGTGCGCCGCCGCGCAAAGCGGGGGCGACTTGCGCGCGTACTTCGTGGGCCATCAAACCGACGCCGCTGAGTGAAGCGTTCGCTTGAGAGGTTTTAGGCTGCGCCGCTTCAAAGCCTTTGCACAACCATGCCACAGGCACGCTGCTGCCCAAGATGGGCGCAAGCTGCGTGAGCATGCCGCGCAAGCTGCTCATGGGCGAGCCAATGACGACCAAATCTTGCTCGGCCAACCAAGGGCCAAGAGGTGCCGACGACACTTTCACGCCTGCGGTGAAAGGCTGCTCAGGCAAGTAGCGCGTGTTCACGCGCTCGGCTTGCATGGCAAGAGCTTGGGGCACATCACGTGCCCACAGCGTCACGGTGTGGTGTGCGCCAGCGTTAATCGCCAGCGCCGTGCCCCACGCGCCTGCACCTAAAACGGCAATCTTCATGTCGACGGCCTAAACGCGCAATTACTGAACTGAGCCAGCCGCTTGTTGCTGCTGTTGTTCATACATGGCTTGGAAGTTGATTTCGGCCAAGTGCACAGGCGGGAAGCCAGCACGTTGAATCACGTCAGCCACGTTGCCGCGCAAGTAGGGGTAAATGATTTGTGGGCAAGCAATGCCGATGACGGGGCCCATTTGGTCTTCAGGCAAGTTGCGCACTTCAAAAATGCCAGCTTGCTTGGCTTCGACCAAGAACACCGTTTTGTCTTCAATCTTGGTGGTCACGGTGGCTGTCACAGTCACTTCCACAATGCCGTCGGCCACTTGTTCCATGCCCACGCCCAACTGGATGTCCACCGAAGGTTGCTCGGTGCTGGTCAGGATGGCGGGAGAGTTGGGTTGCTCCAAAGACAGGTCTTTCAAATAGACGCGTTGAATTTGAAACACGGGCGTGGCTTGTTCTTCTGACATGAGTTTTTCCTAAAACAAAAAAGCCCGCATCGGCAAAACCGAAGCGGGCAGCAAATCGGGATGGCTGAATTATGTCAGCTCAAGATTGCAGCAAAGGCAGCAAACCGCCTTTGGCATCCAAGGCCACCAAATCATCACAACCGCCCACATGCGTGTCGCCAATGAAAATTTGCGGCACCGTGCGGCGGCCTGTGATTTCCATCATGTGGACGCGAGCCACAGGGTCGGTATCGATGCGGATTTCTTCAATCTGAGCCACGCCCTTGGCGTTCAACAGCTGCTTGGCGCGGATGCAATATGGGCAAACGGCGGTGGTGTACATCTTGACGGCGGGCATGGCGGGTTCTCCGAAATAATTCAAGCCAAAAATTAGGCTTTAGCGACAGGCAGGTTAGCTTCTTTCCAAGCTTTCAGCCCGCCGTGCAACGAATGCACCTTCTCGTAACCCAGTTTTTGGGCGATGGCTTGGGCACGCTTTGAGCGCGCACCTGCCGCGCACACCATGATGACGGGTGTGCTTTTGTTCTTCACCGCCTTGTCCAAACGGGCTTCCAACTCGTCCAAAGGCACGTTCACGGCGCCTTTGATGTGGCTTTGGGCAAACTCGTCTGCGCCGCACACATCAATCACCACGCCTTTTTCGCGGTTCATGCATTGCACAGTCTCTGCGGGCGAAATACCGGTGGCTGTTGCACCTTGCACCACAGGCAAAAGCAGAAAGAAACCACTGCTTGCAGCAATGGCCAGCAACATCCAGTTATCGAGAATAAATTTCACAGGGGAATCCAGTTCAGGGGGTTAAAAGTATCGAGTCAGTACAGCATTCTAAAATCACAGCCAATCATTCACTGACTTTGTTTGAATCACCATGTACAAACTCGTATTAATCCGCCACGGCGAATCCACTTGGAACCTTGAAAACCGCTTCACCGGCTGGACCGATGTCGACCTCACCCCCACCGGCGTTGAACAAGCCAAGAACGCTGGCAAGCTGCTCAAGGCCGAAGGCTATGAGTTTGACGTGGCTTACACCAGCGTGTTGAAACGCGCCATTCGCACCCTGTTCCTCGCCTTGGACGAGATGGACGCCACTTGGTTGCCCGTTGTCAAAAGCTGGCGTTTGAACGAGCGACACTACGGCAGCTTGCAAGGCTTGAACAAAGCCGACATGGCCAAGCAATACGGCGACGAGCAAGTGTTGGTTTGGCGTCGCAGCTACGACACGCCACCGCCTGAGCTCCAAGCGCACGACCCCCGCAGCGAACGTAACGACCCACGCTACACCCGCTTTGAACCCAACCCCGTGCCATTGACCGAGTGTTTGAAAGACACCGTGTCGCGCGTGGTGCCTTTCTGGAATGAAGCCCTCGCCCCCGCCATCAAGGCTGGCAAGCGCATCGTCATCGCTGCACACGGCAACTCGATTCGCGCGCTCATCAAGTATTTGGACGGCATCAGCGACCAAGACATCGTGGGCTTGAATATTCCCAATGGCATCCCACTTGTGTATGAGTTGGACGAAAACCTCAAACCGATTCGTCATTACTACTTAGGCGATGCCGAAGCCGCTGTCAAAGCAGCTGCGGCAGTAGCCACACAAGGCAAAGCTTAATCGTCCCACTTACAGCGCGCCCACTGGGCGCGTTGTATATTGAGCACCTATCAAATTTGTTATTTCTCGAAGGCCACATGCGTCAAAAATTCAAGATTGCAGGCTGGGTCGCCATCGGCGCCCTGACCGGCGCACTGACCACCGTCTCGCTGCAAACCGCTGCGCGCGCCAACATGGCGCCTCTGCCGCTGGAAGAACTGCAGCAACTCGCTGCGGTGTTCAGCATGGTCAAGAGCGACTACGTGGAGCCTGTGGACGAGAAAAAACTCATCAGCGACGCCATCACCGGCATGGTGGCTAGCCTCGACCCTCACTCGCAGTACTACGACAAAAAGACCTTCAAAGAATTCCGCGAAGGCACCACCGGCCGCTTTGTGGGCGTGGGCATTGAAATCACCCAAGAAGAAGGCCTCATTAAAATCGTGTCGCCCATCGAAGGCTCACCCGCTTTCCGTGCGGGCATGAAGTCTGGCGACTTGATTACCAAGATTGATGACACCGCCGTCAAAGGTTTGGCGTTGAACGATGCCGTCAAACGCATGCGTGGCGAGCCTGGCACCAAAGTGCTGCTGACCATCTACCGCAAAGACGAAAACCGCACCTTCCCCGTGAACATCATTCGCGAGGAAATCAAAACTCAAAGCGTCAAAGGCAAAGTGATGGAGCCTGGCTACGGCTGGATTCGCCTGAGCCAATTCCAAGACCGCTCGGTGGATGACTTCACCAAGAAACTTGAAGAAATCTACAAACAAGAACCCAAGCTCAAAGGCTTGGTGCTCGACCTGCGCAACGACCCAGGTGGCTTGCTCGACGCCGCCGTGGCCGTGTCTGCCGTCTTCTTGCCTGAGAACATTGCCGTGGTGTCGACCAACGGCCAATTGGCTGAGAGCAAGTTTGTTTACAAAGCTTCGCCCGAGTTCTACCGCCGCAATGGCAGCAACGACCCTGTGGCCCGTTTGCACCAAAACACCAAAGGCATTTACCGCACCGTGCCACTGGTGGTGTTGGTGAACGAAGGCTCAGCCTCTGCCAGCGAAATCGTGTCGGGTGCTTTGCAAGACCACAAACGCGCCACCATCATGGGCAGCCAAACTTTTGGCAAAGGCTCGGTGCAAACCGTGCGTCAACTTGGTCCTGATACCGCTTTGAAAATCACCACTGCGCGCTACTACACGCCAAGTGGCCGCAGCATTCAAGCCAAAGGCATCGTGCCTGATGTGTTGTTGGACGACACCGCCGAAGGCAGCCCATACGCCATCCTGCGCATGCGTGAAGCCGACCTCGACAAGCACTTAGAAAGCGGCCAAGGCAAAGACGCCAAAGACGCGGCCAAGGAAAAAGAAAAAGAGAAGGCACGCGAAGAAGCCATGAAGCGTTTGGAAGAAGAATCCAAAAAGCCCAACAGCGAACGCCGCCCACCTGAGTTTGGCAGCGACAAAGACTTCCAACTCGAGCAAGCCTTGAAGCGCCTCAAAGGCCAACCCGTGTTGGCCAGCAAGACGCAAAGCGAGCGCCCTGCTGAGAAGAAAGACAAGTAATTCACTTGTAGCCCTGCGGTGAACGACGACCAACTGCTGCGCTATTCGCGCCACATCCTGCTTGACGATGTGGGCATCGAAGGCCAGCAGCGCTTGGTTGACAGCCATGTGCTGGTGGTCGGTGCAGGCGGTTTGGGTTCTCCGGTGGCCATGTACTTGGCCGCCAGCGGCGTAGGACACATCACCATTGCCGACCACGACACGGTCGACCTCACCAACCTGCAACGCCAAATCGCCCACACCACCGCGCGTGTGGGCCACCCCAAGGTGGAGTCAGCCGCACAAGCCATGCTGGCCCTCAACCCCGAAGTGCGCGTGACGGCACTGGCCCACAAGCTAGATGCTGCCCAGCTAGACACCCTTGTGCCCACCGTCACCGTGGTGGTGGACTGCTGCGACAACTTTGAAACTCGTCAAGCCGTGAACGGCGCGTGCGTGAAGCACAAAGTGCCTTTGGTATCGGGTGCAGCCATTCGCATGGATGGCCAGCTGGCGGTGTACGACGCGCGTGACGACAAATCGCCTTGCTACGCCTGCATCTTCCCGCCCGACCAAGCACCCGAAGAAGTGCTGTGCTCATCCATGGGCGTGCTCGCGCCATTGGTGGGCGTGATTGGCACCATGCAAGCCATGGAAACCGTCAAGCTCATCACAGGCATTGGCTCGCGCCTGACGGGCCGCATGCAAATGCTAGATGGCCGTGGCATGGAGTGGAACGAAGTGCGCTTGCAGCGCAACGCGGCTTGCCCCGTGTGCGGCGAAAAACACTGAGCCACATCAAGCGATAAAACGCAGCGGCTTATTGCGTCTTAATGCGGCGCATCAGGCGTGGACAAGTGGCACGAGCCAAACCTTTTCCTGAACCACCTCGGCTGCAACGCTCTCCCGTCTGAAAACAAACCAAGGTGCTGCGTTTGCGCTTGCAGCTGCAGCGCCTCATACGGGCCAGCGTTGTGTTTGTAGCTGTAGGACCACGCATAGCCCTGCCCCACCATCCACGCCCCCACATCATTGCCTTGGCGGCTGAGCTGCGCCAGCAAGCGGCCATAGGTGTCGCGCGTACGAGCGCGCACCTCGACCACTTGGCCTTGTAGTGCAGCGTGCAATACGGCGCGTGACTGTGGGCCCCACGGCTGGCAAATCTCTCGCGCATCAATGCCCAGCAGCCGCACCTTGTAGGCCTCGCCGCCTTGCAATGGCTGCACCCACACGGTGTCGCCGTCGCTCACGTGTGTGACCACGCCGGGCCATGCGTGCGCGGGCGTGGTGATGCACACGCACACCGTCCACACCACAACAAACACACGCACCCCTAAAGCCATAAACCACCTCAAGCAAAAACTGCATTGTGCAAACCACCTCGTATCAGGTGGTGAGCCAGCCGTTACGATTAGCACATGCAATTTGCAAAGCGTTTCTTCCCGTTCCTCAGCTGGCCCAAGCCCACCCCGCAACTGCTCAAGAGCGAAGCCTTCGCAGGCCTGAGCGTGGGCCTCATGGTCATTCCGCAGGGCGTGGCGTATGCGGCGTTGGCGGGTATGCCGCTCATCACCGGCATTTACGCGTCGCTGTTGCCTGCATTGGTGGCCGTGCTGTTCAGCGCGTCACCCCGTTTGTCGGTGGGGCCCACGGCGCTCACGTCCATCTTGATTGCGGCCTCGCTCAGCGGCATGGCTGTGCCTGGCAGTGCGGAGTGGGTCAACCTCACGGTGTGGCTCTCGCTCATGACAGGCTTGTTGCAAGTGGTGTTGGGCTTTGCGCGTTTTGGCTGGCTGTTGAACTTGGTCAGCTCGCCGGTGTTGATGGCGTTCACACAGGGTGCGGGCGTGCTCATCATCTCGTCGCAAATTCCGGCGTTGTTGGGTTTGACAAACGGCTGGTCAACCTTGCTAACAGGCGCGAGCATTGACTGGGCCAGCTTGGTATTTGGCTTAGCCACGCTGGTGTTGCTGCTGTTGGCGCGCCGTTGGCGGCCCACTTTCCCCACCGTGTTGGTGGTGGTACTGGGGGCGGCGGGTGGCAGCTGGGCGCTGGGGCTAGAGGCATCGGGCACGGCAGTGGTGGGCGCGTTGCCGCAGGGTTTGCCTGCGTTGTTTGTGCCCAGCGTCATTGAGTGGGAAATGTTCAAGCAGTTGGTGCTGCCCACCTTGGTCATCACGCTGGTGAGCTTTTTAGAAACCGCGTCGAGCGCCAAGGTAGACAACGACCGCAGCGGCAAACGCTGGGACCAAGACCAAGACTTGATTGGCCAAGGCTTGGCCAAAGTGGCGTCGGGTTTGTGCGGCGCGTTTCCCACCAGCTCGTCGTTCAGCCGCTCGGCGCTCAACCTGTATGCAGGCGCGCAGTCGGCGTGGGCCACCATCTTTTCGGTGGCAGTGATTTTGGTCATCCTCTTGTTCTTCACTGCGGTGTTGCAGCCTGTGCCGCAGTCGGTGTTGGCGGCCATCGTTGTGGCGGCCGTGTTGGGCCTCATCAAGCCGCGCGCGTTTGTGCAGCTTTACAAAATCAACCGTGTCGAGGCCGCTACGGCGGTGGTGACGTTTGTCATCACCCTGCTCTCGGCCCCGCGTTTGTACTGGGGCGTGCTGGCTGGTGTGGTGATGGGCCTGAGCCACTTTTTGCACACGCGCTTGCACCCGCGCATCATTGAAGTGGGCCTGCACCCCGACGGCAGCCTGCGCGACCGCCAACTGTGGAAACTACCTCCCTTGGCCAACCACCTCTTCGCCCTGCGCATGGATGCCGAGCTGGACTTTGCCGCCGCCAGCACCCTAGAGCGCGCCGTGATGGAGCACCTGGGCCAGCACCCCAACGTGGCGCATGTGTGCCTGTTTGCACTGCCCATCAACCGCATCGACGCCACGGGCGTGGAAAGCCTCGCCAAGCTAGAAGCCATGCTGCGCGAGCGCGGCATCAGCCTGCACATTAGCGGCATGAAGCTACCGGTAGAAACCGTGCTGCGCCGTGCAGGCTGTCTGCAAGCGCATGCGGGGCTGCACATGTATCGCACGGATGCGGAAGCCATTCAGCAGCTGCGGCAACTGGAAGCGTTGCCTGCGGATATGGGGTGGTGTATTTAAACGGCCCGACTAGAATACTGTTTTTATAAACGGGGTATCCCTTTAGCTCCACAGTCGGTAAAATTAACCGATGGATCCACAAAAACCCAAGCCAACCGCTGGCGTTGACTACCCAGCGACATGGGTTCAATTTCTTGATTGGTTCAATTCTGAGCAAGCTTGTCGCCAATATCTAGAG
>CANGOY010000021.1 GCA_947455585.1 Comamonadaceae bacterium | reverse complement strand
CTCATGACAGGAATAAATCTATATAAATCAAGCCCTATAGTGTAGGCGAGGGCTTAAAACCTAGAGCTATATGGTGCTTTGCAGAACGCCATAAGCCTTGACTTGGATCAACGCGGATTAGGTTGGCTTTTTAGACCTTGCCAGCAAAGCCGTTTTGCCGCCAAGCCTCGTAGGTGATGACAGCGACCGAGTTAGACAGGTTCAGGCTGCGCTGCTCCGCACGCATGGGCAGGCGCAGGCGCTGGTTAAGCGGAAAGCTTTCGCGGATGTCCGCTGGCAACCCGCTGGTCTCTGACCCAAATACAAACCAATCGCCAGGCTGAAAGGCGGTGTCGTGCGCGGTGCTAGAACCTTTTGTGGTCATGGCAAACATGCGGGCAGGGTCGGGTTTGGCGTCGTTCAAAAACGTGGCCCAGTTGGCGTGGCGCAGCATGGGCGCGTACTCGTGGTAGTCCAAGCCCGCGCGGCGCATGTGCTTGTCTTCCATCGAGAAGCCCAAAGGCTCAATCAAATGCAAGGTGCAGCCGGTGTTGGCCGCCAAGCGGATGACGTTGCCCGTGTTGGGGGGGATTTCGGGGTGGACTAGGACGATGTGAAACATGCGCTTATTGTCTTGCATGCGCGAGGTGCTGCGAGCTATGGCGTTTGAGGAAGAGCAGGTCTGACTAAGCTGATTGGCGAGCCTCAGTGATGCGCTTCGCGTTCTTCTGTGCGAGCCTGCACCAAGCCTGTGATGTGCGCAGCCCCCGCCACCCGTAACGCCCGCGCTGCCTCATACATCGACGCCCCCGTGGTCATCACATCGTCCACCAGCACCAAGCGTTGGCCGCGCACAGCAGACACATGTTCGGGCGCAACCCAAAACGCATCACGTACATGCTCTAGCCGCTCTTGGCGTGATGCGCCCACTTGGTGGGCGCTGTCGCCACGGCGCAGCAGGGTATGGGCGTGGGTTTTGTATGGGGCCAAGTGACGAGCCAGTTCTAACGCTTGGTTAAAACCGCGTTCACGCAGGCGGGTGGGCGAGAGGGGCATGGGCACCACGAGTGTGGCCGCATCTAACGCGGGCTCTACCCACGGGGCGTGGCGCATGAGGTTTGCCAAAGCGCGAGCGAGGCTGGGGTCGGCTTCAAACTTGAAACCGGCAATGCAGCCTGCCCACGGAAATGTGTAGCTGACCGCAGCTACACAGGCGTCTAGCGGGCTGGGGTGTGCGGCACAGTTTCGACAAGGAGCAGAATGACCGGTTTGGGCGGTTCGGTTAAGTGTGAGTGCGCATGATGGGCAGCGCAGCGTGGGCTGGGCAAAGCGCTCGACACACGGTGTGCACAGCGGCTGGCTGGGCCAGCGGCGGCAAATGTGGCAAACGCTGGGAAGTGCAATCGGTAATGCAATGGGGAACTTCAGCATGCCCCGCATTGGAAAGACATTGCGCTCGTTTGGGTTGAAGCACCGCACAATGTTTGCGAAGGGCGTGGTGTCGATAATAGGGGCCATGTCTGAACCGTCTTCGTCTGATTCGCCCCCCACGCTTGACCCTGTGGCCAGCGCCCGTTGGGCCGCATGGCCGCACGCCACATCGCCTTGGCTGAACGAGGAGATTGGCCGTCGCATGGAAGACCGTTTGCAGTGGATTCGTTTGCAGCCCGCATCGTGGGTCGATTGGGAGCCCGTGAGTGGCGGCCTGCAAACGCACGCCAAGCTGCGCGAGCGTTACCCGCAAGCGCAATGCAGCGTGGTCGAGGCATCGCCCCATCTTGAACAACGGGCGCGTCAATCGTTGCAAGCACCTTGGTGGAAACGCTGGGTGCAACCTAATGCCTTGCGTTTTGGCGCACCTGCCGCGGGCAGCGCCGATATGCTGTGGGCCAACATGGCGCTGCACAACAGCGCCAACCCACAAGCCTTGTTGCAGCAGTGGCATCAGCTGCTGGCCGTGGATGGCTTTTTGATGTTCTCGTGCCTCGGCCCCGATACCTTGCGCGAGCTGGCTGAGGTGTACCAAGCCAATGGCTGGCCGCCTGCCAGCCATTCCTTTACCGACATGCACGACTGGGGCGACATGCTGGTGCAAGCTGGCTTTGCCGAGCCCGTGATGGACATGGAGCGCATCACGCTCACCTATGCCGATGCCGACAGCTTGTTGGCCGAGTGCCGTTTGCTAGGCCGTAATTTGCACCGCGAGCGCTTTGCAGGTTTGCGCGGCAAGCAATGGCTAGCGAAGCTCAAAACTGCTTTGCTTGCACTGGCCAAGCCGCAGCAAGACGGCCGCCTCACGCTGACCGTCGAGGTGATTTACGGTCACGCTCTCAAACCTATCCCGCGCTTGAAAGTGCAGAGCGAAAGCACGGTGTCGTTGAACGACATGAGAAGCATGCTGGGCAAAACCTCAGCACGGGAGCATCAATAGGCGGCAGCGCGCACGCGGTCGACTTGTATGGGGCTCACGGCGGTGGCCCGATTGCCCCATTGGCTACGGATGTGGTTCAGTACATCCGCAATTTGCTGGTTATTCAATGTGAACAAATACGGTGGCATGCCATATGGGCGTGGTTGCACCGCCGTGCTAGGGCCATAGCCACCATAAAGCGCCATTTGAATCAGGTTGTCGGGTTGTGCTAAGACGATGGCAGGGTTGCCCGCCAGCGCGGGATACGCATGGGTCTTGCCTTCTCCGTTGTCACCATGGCATGTGGCGCAGTGGGTTTTGTAAAGCGTCTGTGCTGTGGGTGAGGATGCTGCGATGGGTGCTGTTGGCGGCGTGCTGTTGGGCGCGACGGTGTTGAGCTTTGATTTCAGATAGGTGGCAATTGCGAGTGCATCTGTTTGTGAAAGGTATTGCCCCGTGTGTTGCACGAACTCAGCCATCGGGCCATTGGCATGTGCGCTTTGGCTTTGGCCTATGCGAAGCAGGTGGGCAATGTCCTGAGGGCTGCTTTGTGCCAGTGTTGTTTGAGTCGCATCGACCAAGCTGGGTGCTATCCACATTTGGGGTGACAAAAAGCCCCCCGATAAATCGTCTAGCGCGGGAAAACTACCTAAAGCATTGCGCTGGCCGTGACACGCCGCGCAGTGACCCGAGCTTTGCACCAAATAAGCACCGCGATTCCATGCTTCTGATTCGCTGGTATTCGTTTTGAAGGGTGTTGGCGTGAAAAACAACGAACGCCACACGGCGATGACCGGTTGTGTGCCAAGTGGCCAAGTGAGGCGGTGGGTAGGTTGCGCTTGCTCCACGGGTTTGACCGTTTGCAGCCAAGAAAAAATGGCGTGCACATCGTCGCGCGTGAATGCGCTGGTGTGGTTGTAGGGGAAAACAGGCAGCAGCAATCGACCATCGCGTGAGCGACCCCAATGCAAGGCATTTTGAAAGTCAGCTTCTGTCCAAAGCCCTAATCCATGTGTTTGGGATGACGTGAGGTTGCTGGTAAACACCGCACCAAAGGGCGTGTCAATGCGTCGTCCTCCTGCCAGTGGTTCCCCCGCCTTGGTGGTGTGGCAAGCCATACAGCCGCCGATGTGGGTGAGGTATTCGCCGCGCACTAATGTTGACGCATCCACAGCTTCGCTTTGCGAAGCTGTGGATGCGGACGTATTGAGAAAACGTCCCCAGTTGTCCCAAGCCACCCATGCTGTGAGTGAAAGCAGCGCAGCAATCAAGAGTGCTGCAAGCCATTTGCCAGTAGAGAGGCGCAGTTTCATTTCAATGCTCCATGCAGTTCCGGTGCACTGCCGCAGCGCAAGTTCTCTGGGGCGCGGTTTGGTTTGTTGGAAGTGCTTTTGCTTGGAACTGTTTGAGCAGCCAACCAGCCCGTGACAGCTGCGGCATCGTCAGCAGAGAGGTGTTTGGCAATGTCACTCATGCAATCAGGCGCAACGGTGGTTCGTTCACCCAAGGTCCAGGCTGAGAGTTGCGCACCGAGGTAGGCCGAGGGGAGTCCCAATAGGCTGGGCACATTGGTTTGGCTACCCATCAAATTTTTGCCGTGGCATGTGTTGCATGCAGGAAGGTCGCTTGCTGGGTCGCCCAGCAAGGCCAGCTGTTTGCCGCGTGCCATTTGTGCTGAAGATGGTGCAGTGTTTTTGAGCGAAGGAGGTAAGTAAGGGATTTGCAGGCTGGCAAAGTAGTCCGCCATTTCACGTTGGTATTGCGGCGACAGCGGCGCCATCATGCGACGCATCATGGTGTAGTGGCGTCTGTCCTGCGAGAAATTTTGCATTTGGTTATATAAATAACCTGCTGGCTTGCCAGCCAAGCGGGGGTAGTAGCCATCTGGCCCTGCGCGACCTTGGTTGCCATGACAGGCCTCGCAAGGCTTGATACGTTCAGCCATGTCACTGGCCAAAGATGCGAGCGGGGCCAAGCCGAACAAGCAGGCCAACAACATGCCGAATGTTTTTTTCATGCCGTTGCTTTTGAGGTTTTGGCACGTTGAAGCTGCACTGCGGTAAAGACAGCCACGCCGAACAGAGCGGCTGCTCCTGTGTTGTGCAAAACGGCTAGGCCCAATGGCCATTGCAACCAGACATTGCTGATGCCCAGAAGGACTTGCCCGACGACGGCAATCAAAAGCAAGCGACCTAGGGTGCGTGTGTCATCGTGCTGCTTGAGACGTATGGCAAATGTCACGCACGCCGCCAACACAAGCAGCGCGAAGCAGCGGTGCGTCCAGTGAATGGCGGTGAGTGTTTGCAGGCTGAGCATTTGCCCGTCGCTGGTTTGTCCTAGCTCACGGTTGAAGACGAACGCATGCGACCAGTCGATATCCGCAGGCATCCACTGGCCTTGACAAAGGGGGTAGTCGGTACATGCCATGGCGGCATAGTTGGCACTGGTCCAGCCGCCCAAAGCGATTTGGATCAGGATAAGTGCGCTCACAAACCAAGCTGCTTTTTTCATGGCGGACGTGGCGATACTCACGCGCGCTTGAGATGCGTTGGCGCGCATGCCAATCAGTGTGGCGAGGATGACGATGCCGCCTAAAAGGTGCATTGTCACGATGACTGGTTTGAGCAGCCAAGTGACGGTCAACATGCCCAAGGCGGCTTGTACCACGACTAACCCGACCAAGAAAATTTGCGGCGCTACCTCTGCTTGACGACGAGGCCAAATCGCTGAGGCTGCGAGCGCCGCAATGACCAACCCAAGAAAACCGGCTAGATAACGGTGGATCATTTCTTTCCATGCCTTTGCCGTCTCAACGGGCGCATGAGGGAAAGCAGCTTGTGCTTCGTTGACTTCTGCATGACTGCCAGGAACGCCTATTAATTTGCCGTAGCAACCAGGCCAATCGGGGCAGCCAAGGCCTGCATCAGAGAGGCGGACATAAGCCCCGAGACTGATGACGCAAAGAGCCAACACGATGCCAAAAGCAAGTAGGTTTTTACGGTTCGCTAGCAATTTTTCATTCTCCAATGTTCTTTTATAGTGGTAACTACTGCCCATAGTGCCCATCCTAGTTGCTAATAATATCTATTGATTTAGATCAAACCCTAAAGGCGAAATAGATGAAGAAGTTGATAGCTGGTCTCCTTGTTGCCGTGTGCTTTAGTCCAATTTATTCCGCGCATGCCCAACAAGGTGACGCCCAAGCTGGTAGTCAGAAAAATGCACTGTGCGTGGGCTGTCATGGCATCAAGGGTTATCACACAGGGTTTCCAGAGGTGTACCGAGTGCCGATGCTTTCAGGTCAAAGCGCAGGCTATCTCGTCTCTGCGCTCAATGATTACAAATCAGGCGCGCGCAAGCATCCTTCCATGGGCACAACGGCCTTGTCTTTGACTGCCCAGGATGCCGCAGACCTCGCGGCGTACTATGAATCAACTGGACTGCCGACTGAGAGTCCAGCTAAACCCATTGACGTGAGTGTGGGGGCTGGCTTGGTTGAAAAGGGGGGCTGTATCGCCTGTCATGGTGCGGGCTTGAGCAAGCCCATCGCCCCTATGTATCCCAAGATTGCGGGCCAGCATTCAGATTATGTGTATGCAGCATTGCGTGCCTACAAAACTGAAAATAAACCGCAAATCGGGCGCAGCAACCCCATCATGGGGGGTGTGGTGAAGCAGTTTTCAGACAAAGAGCTCAACGAAATTGCGCGTTACGTGGAGAGCTTACCAACCACGCTGCAAACCATACAACCCAATCGTTTTCGTTGAGGGGTGATGGGCATGATTGATATGCAATTTACATTGGCTGCGCGTGAATGGTTGTTAGGCGCTTCTGTTGTGATGTTTGCTGTGGTGTTTGCCGCTATCTTGGCATCGCACTGGCATCACCACAAGCATGCGCAAGCGCATTTCCATACGTCAAGCTTGACCGAAATGGCTTGGTCGGTCGCGCCGATGGTGATGGTCTTTGTGACTGGGCTAGCAGGGATTTCTTCTGTTTTTAGCTTTTGAACTATTGGCCGGATGAATATTCAAAGAATTTATAAAAGGACAAAAGATATGTGGGGCTTGAATAAATTGATGGCGGGCGCGTTTGCGGCCGTCGTAGCGCAAAGCGCATGGGCGGGCTACACATGGAACTTTCCTGAACCCGTGACACCCATTGCGCGTGAAACGCTCCATGTTCACAACCTGTTCATGATCATCATTCTGATCATTTTTTGTGGTGTGTTGGCGTTGATGCTTTATTCATTTTGGTCGCACCGCAAGTCGCAAGGGCATCAGGCTGCCAGCTTCACAGCGCCGCGTACTAGAAAGCAATGGTTGTACGTTTTAGCGCCGTTTGCTGTGTTGTTGGTGATTGACTATGGTGTGTTTGGCATTCCTGCGTATCACGCGGTCAAAATGTACGAAGACTCTAAGAGCGACGCCGAATTGGTCGTTAAGGTCACGGGCAGTCAGTGGATGTGGCAGTACGAGTTTCCTGCCGAAGGCGTGAAATTCACTAGCCGCTTGACCACACCACGCGATCAAATTGACAACAAAGAAGCTAAGGGCGAAAACTATTTGCTCGAAGTGGACAACCCCTTGGTGTTGCCAGTTGGTAAAAAAGTGCGTTTCATCACTACATCCAATGACGTAATTCACAGCTGGTGGGTGCCTGCATTTGGCGTGAAGCGCGATGCCGTGCCCGGCTTCTTGCGCGAGTTTTGGGCGACCGTGGAAAAAACTGGAACCTATCGTGGTCAATGTTCAGAGCTGTGCGGCAAAGAGCACGCCTACATGCCCGTTGTGGTGAATGTGGTTGCTGAAGAAGAATTCAAGGCATGGATTGAGAGCCGCAAAAAAGCGGGTATTTAAGGGCTCACCAAAGCCACCCCGCATGCATTCAAAAAATAAAACAGTATCAAAGGAAAGTTCATGGCACACGATATGACGCACGATTCGGCTCATGCAGCACATGATGCGCATTACCACCATGGTGGCATACGTCATTGGCTGCAAACGACGAACCACAAAGACATTGGCATCATGTACCTGATTTTTGGTATCACGATGTTGCTGATGGGCGGCGCCATGATTTTGGGCGTACGTGCTGAGTTGTTCATGCCCGGTTTGCAGTTGATGCAGCCGGAGTTTTTCAACCAGCTCATCACCCTGCATGGTTTGATCATGGTGTTTGGTTTTGCCATGCCGGTGGCAACTGGCTTAGCCAACTACATGTTGCCTATGGTGATTGGTGCGCCAGACATGGCGTTGCCTCGCTTGAATAATTGGGGCTTTTGGATCTTGCCGCCAGCTGCGGTGATGTTGACCCTGCCGTTTTTCTTGGGTCTTGCCAACATTGGCCCAGGCGCGGTAGATACGGGCTGGACCATGTACGCGCCTTTGTCGCTGCAAAGCGGTTGGGGCATGGACTTTGCCATCTTTGCAATTCACATGCTGGGTATCTCATCCATTCTGGGATCGATCAACGTGATCGTGACCATTGTGAACATGCGTGCACCAGGCATGACTTTCATGAAGATGCCGTTGTTTGCTCACGGTTTTTTGGTCACAGCCATTCTCTTGATTTCCATCATGCCCGTGTTCGCCGGTGGCGTAACCATGGTATTGATGGATCGTCATTTTGGTACTCACTTTTTCAACGCGGCTGGTGGCGGTGACCCAGTTTTGTGGCAACACATTTTCTGGTTCATGGGTCATCCTGAGGTCTATGTGTTGCTGCTGCCCATCACAGGCGCCATTCCTCATGTGCTGAGCGCTTTTTCACGCAAAGAAACCTATGGTTACAAAGCACAGGTTTACAGCATGTGGACCATTGGCGCCCTGGCTTTTGTTGTGTGGGCGCACCACATGTTCACCAGCGGTATGTCGGTGAATGCGCAGATGTACTTCATGTACAGCACGATGTTGATTTCATTGCCTCTGGCGGTCTTGTTCTTTTGTTGGATTGCCACCGTTTGGCGAGGCGCACTCTCGTTTGAAACGCCCATGCTGTTTGCGTTGGGTTTCATCATCCTCTTCGGCTGGGGAGGGTTGACAGGCTTGGTGTTGGCTGATGCTGCTGCTGACCCTCAATACCACAACGCCTATTTCATGGTGGCACATTTCCACTACGCCTTGTACCCAACGACCGTGATGGGATCGATGGCTGCCATCTATTACTGGTTGCCCAAGTGGACCGGTCACATGTTGGATGAAAAACTAGGCCGCATCCATTTCTGGATCGTCATGCTGGGTGTGAATCTCACCTTTATCCCTCAGTTCTTGGTGGGCCTGTCTGGTATGCCACGTCGCATCCCAGACTATCCATTGATGTTTGCGGAGTGGAACAAGTTATCGACTATTGGTGCTTTCATCTTGGGTTTGTCTCACTTGCTCTTTATCTATATCGTGCTCAAGTGCATTCGTGAAGGTAAGAAGTCAGAAGACCGCAGCTGGGAAGGTGCGACAGGCTTGGAGTGGACTGTGCCTTCTCCCGCGCCGTATCACACCTTTGAAGTACAACCCAAGATTAATTGAGGGTGTAAAGCCAATGAGTACCGAATCTACAAACAAGCAAAACGCACGCTTGGCCTTGAAGCTGGTTGTGCTCATCGTGGGCATATTTCTGGTCACGCTCTGGAAATTTCGTCCCATTTAAAGATGTCGACAAGCACGCCCCTTCAGCAAAAAAACTTTCGACTTGCCTATCGTTTGGCAGGCGTAGCGTTGGTGTTTTCTGCGTTGGGTTTTGCGATGGTCCCGTTGTATGACGTGATTTGCAAATGGACGGGGATCAATGGCAAAACTAATGCACAAGCTGTTGCTGCCATTTCCAACACGCAGGTCGATACATCCAGATGGGTCACAGTGCAGTTTTTGAGCCACGCCATGCCTGGTGCTGGCTTGGAGTTTAAGCCTGAACACTTTTCCATGAAAGTGCATCCGGGCGAGATGGTCTATACCCACTATGTGGTCAAGAACATGACCCAAGAGCCTTTTGTGGGCCAAGCGATTCCCAGTGTAACGCCGGCCAATGGCGCGTCTTACCTTCAAAAAGTGGAGTGTTTTTGCTTTAACCAGCAGACCTTTGCGCCCAAAGAGGTGCGTACGCTGCCCATCGTTTTTTACATCAGCAACGACATTGAACCCAACTTGGGTACCTTGACGCTTTCATATACCTTTTTTGAGGCCGTGAAAGAGCAAGCCAACGCGTTGACAAATAACAGCCAATTGAAATTGTGAGGAAATCATGAGCCATACCACTGGAGCCACCGCTAAAGGCCACTATTACGTGCCTGCCGCCAGCAACTATTCAACGACTTTGTCATTGGGTATTTTCTTGATGGCCCTAGGTTTGATCTTGAAGGTCAACGCTGTGCCTGAGGGTGCTTGGGGCATGCCGATTGGTGCGGCCATGATTGTGTATGTGTTGTTTGGGTGGTTTGGTGAAATCATCTCTGAGAACTTGAACGGAAATTACTCCCAGTGGGAAGACCGCTCGTACCGCACCGGCATGGTCTGGTTCATCTTCTCGGAAGTGATGTTCTTTGCTTGCTTCTTTGGGGTCTTGTATTACGCACGCCGTATTGCGTTGCCAGAGTTAGCCAGCTACGAGGATGCGCTCAACCCCTATATGGGCTTCACGGCGGCTTGGCCATCCAGCGGTCCTATGGGCGACCCCTTCACCCCAATGGGTCCTTGGGGTATTCCTGCCTTGAACACCCTGTTGCTGTTGACGTCTGGTGCCACCTTGACTTGGGCGCACTGGGGACTGATTAAGAACAAACGCTCGCATTTGATTCTTGGCTTGGTCTTGACGGTGTTGTTGGGCAGCGTTTTCTTGGGCTTTCAAGCCTATGAATATGCCCATGCATACAGTGAGTTGGGTTTGACCTTAGGTGCCGGTATTTATGGCGCGACTTTCTTTATCTTGACTGGTTTTCACGGCATGCACGTCACGCTTGGCACCATCATGTTGGCGGTCATCTTGGGACGTTGCTTGAAAGGCCACTTCTCAGAGCACAACCACTTTGCCTTTGAAGCAGTTGCTTGGTATTGGCACTTTGTGGACGTGGTCTGGCTGATCTTGTTCGTCTTTGTTTACTGGTTGTAATCCGGCTAATTTGGGTTCATCCTCGCAAGGGGATGAGGCCAAAGTAGTAGTTCGCAAACAAAGCTAAAAATAAGCCAATCGACAAAGCTACCCTTAGTGTTAAGGCTTTGACCACCGAGGCGCTGTCGTCCTTTTTTTGCGTCAGGCGGTAAAGAGCAGTGAAGAGGCTACCCAAAATAATCAACAGTAAAAGTACTGCGAGCAGTTTGCCAATCATGGCCTATCTCCGTGACAAGTGATGCGTGGGATTATCCGCACATTTTCTTTATCCATGCATCAATTTCAATTTCGTTGGATTCCTTTTATTGCAACTTGCTTGTTGGCGGCGGTGTTCCTACGCTTGGGGTGGTGGCAGTGGTCTAAAGCCGTCTCCGTTGAATCTCAAATGACGTTGCGTGATGCACGTTCAACAGTGAATCCTGTGATGTTGGGGTCGCAATTGGTAGATGTCAAAGAGGTCGATGGGGCATCTGTTGTGGTGCGTGGATCTTTCGATGCGACGGCGCAGTTTTTCCTAGATAACCAACAGCACCAAGGCCGCCCTGGCTTGCATGTGATTACCCCTCTCAAGATTGAAGGCACACAAGTGCGTGTGTTGGTCAATCGTGGTTGGGTTGGGTGGGGTAATTCGCGTGAGGCATTGCCGGAGGTATCTGTGCCAACTGGCCGTATTGAAATTCATGGCCGAGTCACATTGCCCTCAACAAAATCACCTGCATTTGTGTCAGAGTCTTTGGGCGACACGGGGGTGCTGCGCACACGCATTCGGATGGATGAAATTCAAGCCTCACAAGACTATCCTTTGCAGCCCATCTTGGTTTTGATGATGTCTGCGGATGCCTCTGATGGGTTGGTCAGGGATTGGCCTGAGCTGTCGAACAAAGTCCCGATGCACCAAGGATATGCTGCACAATGGTTTTTAATGGCGTTGTTGCTTTTGGCCTTTTTTGTGCGCAGTTGCTATCGCAAAATAAACGTTTAATTTTTTATGATCGAGCACAATTCTTTGTCTTCAGATACGCCGTTGAGCATGGCCGTTCATTCATTGCCAGACCCCAGTTTGACGCACTTGCCACCCTCGGGACATGGCAAGCTGCTGGCCATGTTTTTGGCTTGCTCACTTCCCGTACTCTTGGCCATTTTTGTTTTTTTTGTCATCAAACCGACGGGACAGGCTAACTTTGGGCAGTTGATTCATCCCGCCCGTCCGATGCCGGTTACCTCGTTGCTCAATGACCATGAGCAGTCGATTGAATTGGCGCAACTCAAGGGGCAATGGCTTTTGGTGAATGTGGGTGGGGGTGCTTGTGGCGCTGACTGTGCGCAACATTTGTTCATTCAACGTCAATTGCGTGAGATGCTTAACAAAGATAAAGACCGTGTGGACCGCATTTGGTTGGTCACGGATGACAGTCCCATCAATCCAGAAGTGCAACCCTTGTTGGTCGACACTATGGTCTTGCGGGTGTCCGCGCAAGTGTTGCAAGCGTGGCTGGGCGATACGCCTGTGGATGCAAGTCAGCACTTGTTTGTGATTGACCCTCAAGGACATGCCATGTTGAAAATGCCTGCAGAGATGAATGGCAAACAAGGCAGCGCTGCAAAAAACATGTTGCAAAAACTGCTGATGGCCAGTGTGTTGTGGGATAAGCCGGGACGTTGATGGTTTGGATATGCAAATGATGACATCCAACGTTTTTCGTCAATATCACGCACTGACAAAACCGCGTGTGATTCAGCTCATTGTGTTTTGTGCGCTCATTGGTATGGTGCTGGCCATCCCCGGTTGGCCCTCGCTCGATGCTTGGATTCGTATCGCATGGGCTTGCTTGGGTATTTGGTTCGTCGCAGGAGCGGCGGCGGCTTTCAATTGCTTGGTCGAAAAGACACTGGATGCAAAAATGCGCCGCACTGCATGGCGTCCCACTGCACGCGGTGAACTTTCAGATGCGCAGGCTTTGGGCTTTTCGGTTTCATTGTGTTCGCTGGGCTCGTTCATTTTGTATGTCTTCGTCAACCCGTTGACGATGTGGCTCACCTTTGCCACCTTCATCGGTTATGCCGTTATCTATACATTGGTGCTCAAACCGATGACACCCCAGAACATTGTGATTGGTGGCGCCTCGGGTGCCATGCCTCCGCTGCTTGGCTGGGCTGCTATCACGGGTGAGGTGGGGTCTCAGGCTCTGATTTTGTTCTTGATTATTTTTCTGTGGACGCCGCCGCATTTTTGGTCGTTGGCGCTGTATCGCGTCGAAGACTATCGCAAGTCTGGCTTGCCCATGTTGCCTGTGACGCATGGCAACCGCTTTACCCGTCTGCAAATTCTTTTGTACACCGTGCTGTTGCTGGCAGCTTGTTTGATGCCATTTGCGATTGGCATGAGCTCGTGGCTGTATTTGGCGGTGGCTTTGCTGTTGAGTGTCGGATTTATCGCATATGCCATTGCATTGATGCGTCACTATTCAGATGAGTTGGCTCGAAAAACATTTCGTTTTTCGCTCATCCATTTGTCAGCGCTTTTTGCTGCGTTGTTGATTGACCATTACCTGTGATGATTTCCAAAATGCGTAGACGTTTGTGGCTTGCTTTTGCGGTGCTCGCCTTTGCTGCGTGCAGCCCTGAAAAGCCAAAGTTCAATGGCATTGACATTACGGGTGCTGATTACGCTAAGGGCTTTACCTTGAACGATCACAACGGCCAAAGCCGTAGCCTGAGCGATTTCAAAGGCAAAGTGGTGGTGGTGTTCTTTGGTTACACGCAATGCCCCGATGTGTGCCCCACATCCATGACCGAGCTGGTTGAACTCAAACGCCTGTTAGGCGCTGATGGCGACAAACTGCAAGGTCTGTTTGTGACTGTCGACCCTGCACGTGACACCCCAGAGTTGCTCAAGGCCTACATGGGCAACTTCGACCCTACGTTTGTGGCCTTCATTCCTTCGGTTGAGCAATTGGCGGTCGTGGCCAAGGACTTCAAGATTTACTATAAAAAGCAAGAAGGCAAAACGCCCACCAGCTACACCATGGACCACTCGGCTGGTAGCTATGTGTATGACACGCACGGCAATTTGCGCCTTTACAGCCGGTATGGCTCGGGCGCTCAGGTGTTGGCGCAAGACATTCAAACCTTGCTCAAAACCACACCTTGATGCTGTTTTGAGCTAAACAAAAAGGGCCGCCATGTTTTGCATAGCGGCCCTTTGTATTGGTCGGTTTCGCTTTAAGCGTATTCAGCCAAAGCCGCTTTCATCTTCTTCATGGCAGCCACTTCGATTTGGCGAATACGCTCAGCGCTCACGCCGTATTCAGCGGCCAAGTCATGCAGCGTCATGCCGCCCGAGCCATTGTCTTGAACTTTGAGCCAACGCTCTTCAACGATGCGGCGGCTGCGCTCATCCAGCACGTTCAGCGCAGCGGCAATTCCGTCAGACGCCAAGACATCGCGCTGGTGCGCGGCCATCATGGCGGTGGGCTCGTGGTTGGTGTCGGTCAAGTAGGCGATGGGGCCAAAGGCTTCGTCGCTGTCTTCGTTGGGCGTGGGGTCTAGCAGCACATCGCCGCCTGACATGCGCATTTCCATCTCCAGCACTTCTTCTGGCTTGACGTTGAGCTTGGTCGCCACCGCCTTCACCTCGTGAGGGTTGAGGGTGTTGCGGTGTGTGGCTTCCAACGCATCTGACTTGAAGCCTTGCTTCATGGAGCGCAGGTTGAAAAACAATTTGCGCTGGGCCTTGGTGGTGGCCACTTTGACCATGCGCCAGTTTTTCAGAATGTATTCGTGAATCTCGGCCTTGATCCAGTGCATGGCGTAGCTCACCAAACGCACACCTTGGTCGGGGTCGAAGCGTTTGACGGCTTTCATCAAACCGATGTTGCCTTCTTGAATCAAGTCGG
>CANGOY010000020.1 GCA_947455585.1 Comamonadaceae bacterium | reverse complement strand
GCACGGGCGGCGGCAATCACATTGTGATGGGCGGCGCCACGCCTGCGGACAGCCCGTTCTTGCGCAAGCCCGAACTGCTGGCCTCACTCATCTTGTATTGGCACAACCACCCCAGCTTGAGCTATTTGTTCAGCGGCATGTTCATTGGCCCCACAAGCCAAGCACCGCGTGTGGATGAAGCGCGCAACGACCAAATTTACGAACTCGAAATTGCGCTTGCCGAAATCCAAAAGAACCGTGAAAAATTTGGCGACGACATGCCGCCGTGGATTGTGGACCGCACGCTGCGCAACTTGCTGATTGACGTCACAGGCAACACCCACCGCAGTGAGTTTTGCATCGACAAGCTCTACTCGCCCGATTCGTCCACAGGACGTTTGGGCCTGCTTGAACTTCGCGCCTTTGAGATGCCACCGCACGAACGCATGAGCATCGTGCAGCAGCTTTTGCTGCGTGCCTTGGTCGCTCGTTTTTGGGAGCAGCCTTACAAGGCATCCGCCACCCGTTGGGGCACCGAGCTGCACGACCGTTTCTTGCTGCCGCATTTCGTCAAAGCCGACTTTGACGATGTGCTCACCGAGCTGGGCGACTGCGGTTTTCAGTTCGACCCCGAGTGGTTTGCGCCTCACTTTGAATTCCGCTTCCCACGCGTGGGCGACTTGCAAACACTGGGCATCAACCTCACCCTGCGCAACGCCTTGGAACCTTGGCACGTCATGGGCGAAGAAGGCTCAAGCGGCGGCACGGTGCGCTATGTCGATTCGTCACTCGAACGCATCGAGGTGCATGTGGCGGGGCTCAACCCGAGCCGCCACACCATCACCGTCAATGGTCGCCCCTTGCCTTTGCAACCCACAGGCACGGTGGGCGAATACGTGGCGGGTGTGCGTTACCGCGCATGGGCGCCGTCATCCGCCTTACACCCCACCATTGGCGTGCATGTGCCACTGACCTTTGACATTGTGGACACGTGGATGAAGCGCTCAGTGGGTGGCTGCCAGTACCACGTGGCGCACCCGGGTGGACGCAACTACGACAGCTTTCCTGTCAACGCCTATGAGGCCGAGAGCCGCCGCTTGTCGCGCTTCTTCCCGCTGGCCCACACGCCGGGGAAATTAGATGTGCCGCAAGCCACCGTGGGGGTGCCTGCCAGCAAAGAGTTCCCCTTCACGCTGGATTTGCGACGCGACTAGTTCTCTAAGGCGGTGAGACAATGCAAGCACTGTGCAAAAGCCTTCCTCATCTCCCTCTAAGTCTGTTGCTACACCGCGTTTGCTGGACGTGGTGAAGGGCCTCGCGCATCCCGCCGACAGCGGGCACTTTGACGAGCTGCAAGGCAAGTGTTCGCCAATGCTTGTGCAGCCAATGGCCGAGCCAGAAACTACGCCTGCGCCAGATGCAGAACCCGATTTAAGCCCCGCCTGGCAAACCTTTTTTGACCAGCTCGGCAGCACCGGCCTAGACGACCTCGACCGTCGCACCCAAACCCTCGCGCGCCAAGTCCGCGACAATGGCATCACCTACAACGTGTACGCCAGCCAAGGTGGTCCGCAGCGGCCTTGGGCTTTGGACCTGTTCCCTCTCATCCTCACGCCCGACAGCTGGCAGCAGATTGAAGTGGGCGTGAAGCAACGTGCCCGTTTGCTAGAGCGCGTGATGGGCGATGTGTATGGCCCGCAGCAGCTGATTCGCGAAGCCATGATTCCGCCCGCCCTGGTGCAGGGTCACCCCGGCTACTTGCGTGCCATGCACGGCGTGGCCCCTGTGGGCGGCACGCATTTGCACATTGCCGCGTTTGACTTGGCGCGCGGGCCAGACGGCAACTGGGCCGTGGTGTCGCAACGCACGCAAGCACCTTCTGGCTTGGGCTATTTACTAGAAAACCGCTTGCTGATTTCGCGCCAATTCCCGCAAGCGTTTGAGGCCATGAACATCCAGCGCTTGGCCGCCACCTACCGCGTGTGGGTGGAGTCACTCAAGGCGCACAGCCCTGAAGGCGCCGATGCACACGTGGCTTTGCTCACGCCCGGCCCTTACAACGAAACCTATTTCGAGCACGCCTACCTCGCCCGCTACTTAGGCCTCACACTGGTCGAAGGCCATGACCTGACCGTGCGCGACGAACGCGTGTACCTGCGCACCCTGCGTGGCTTAGAGCCCGTGCATGTGTTGCTCAAGCGTTTGGACGATGAGTTTTTAGACCCGCTTGAATTGCGCGCTGACTCCACCTTGGGCATCCCCGGTTTGTTACAAGCCGTGCGTGCGGGCAATGTGGTGGTGGCCAATGCGCCGGGCTCTGCGTTTTTAGAGTCCCCCGCTTTGTTGGGTTTCATGCCTGCGCTCAGTGAGCAGCTGCTGGGCGAAGAGTTGCAGTTGCCCGCCCTCGACAGTTGGTGGTGTGGCGAACGCGCAGCCTTGGCCTCGGTACTGCCGCAACTCGAACACATGGCCATCAAGCCCACCTACTCGGGCTCTGCCACCCACGGCACGTTTGATGCGGTGCTGGGCCGCACACTCACCCAAGCGCAACGCGACGAATGGGTGGGCCGCATCACGCGCCAACCCGACCGCTACACCTTGCAGGCCTACACGCCGTTGTCGCAAATGCCCACTTGGAAAAACGCCAACGAGGGCGTGGTGCAACGCTCGGTCATGCTGCGCGTGTTTGCTCTACGCAATGGCGTAGGTGATGGCTCAGATTCATGGCGCGTATTGCCCGGCGGCTTGGCCCGCATTGCAGCACCCAATGCGCCTATTGCATCCATGCAGCGCGGCGGCAGCAGTGCCGATGTGTGGGTACAAACCGAAGCCGACGTAGACCGCAGCAGCTTGCTGCCCAAGTACAACTTAGCGGCCAACTTCAAACACCGCGAGCGCATGGTCACCAGCCGCGCCGCAGAAAACTTGTATTGGCTCGGACGCTACACCGAGCGCAGCGAAAACATGGTGCGCTTGGTGCGCCTGTGCATCGAAGCCCTGAACGGCGAAGACCCTGCCTCGCGCAGCCTGTGGGCGTGGTTGCAATTGCTCACCCAACGCCAAGGTTTGGTACCTGCTGGTGTGCCATCAGCGCACGCTGCCACTGACGACAAAGCCACCAGCACCCCCAGCATGGGTGCACGCCGCCGCGTGTTTGAACGCACACTCATCGCCTGCTTGGACCAAGACGACCACAGCACCAGCGTGGGCTACAACTTGCGTGCCTTACACCAGGCTGCTTCGTCGCTGCGCGAACGTTTGTCGCCCGAGCATTGGAACGCCATCGTGCATTGTGTGGACCAGTTCAGCGCCGACTGCGCACTGTCAGGTTCGCAACGCGAGTTCTCTGCGGTGCAAGCCCTGCAAGCACTCGATGCTGCCAGCTCAGCACTCGCCGCCATCACCGGCGCACAAACCGACCGTATGACACGCGATGACGGTTGGCAACTTCTGAGCATCGGCCGCCATGTGGAACGCTTGGGCTTTTTGTCGTCAGCCCTCGACTTGGCGGTGGAAGTGGGCGCGTTTGAAAGTGCGCCTGACGAAGCGCACAGCGCAGACGAAAACAGCTCGCACTATGCGGCGTTGTTGTCCTTGTTTGACAGCACCATCACCTTCCAAGCGCAGTACCAACAAAGCCGCGAACTAGCCCCACTGATTGAGCTGCTGGTACAAGACAACGACAACCCACGCTCGCTGGCTTGGGTTGCGCGTGCGCTGCGCGGACGTTTGTCGAAGTTGGCCAAAACGCCGATGGGCGAACCCGATGCACTGGCCCGCTTGGTACCCACTTTGAAAAACACCGATTTAGAACAGCTCTGCGGCGCCAACGACGCTGGCCACCACCCCAACCTGCGTGCTTGCCTGACCGAGTGCATGCAAGCAGCGTGGCAAGTGTCGGACGCCATCACGGCCCACTACTTCAGCCACACCGACGACGCCGACAGCGTGGGGGCCTAAGCCATGTTGCTATACATCACCCACACCACCACGTACCACTATGTGCCACAGGTCAACACCGCGCAGCACATGGCACACTTGCTGCCGCGCAGCGATGCCGCACAAACCGTGCAACACGCCGAGCTGAACATCACCCCCACACCCGCGGCCACCAGCACGCATGTGGATGTGTTTGGCAACAACCGCACTTTCTTCTCGTTGCCTGTGGTGCACGACACACTCAGCATCACAGCCAAGAGCACAGTCGATACCCACTTCATCGCCTATCCACCCGAGCAAGCCTTAACCACGCCCGCATGGGAAAACGTGCGCGCGCACTTTGTGTACCACTCGGGCGCCGCGTGGGACGCAGCCACCGAATACGTGTTTGCCTCGCCCTACGTGCAGCCGCACCCAGACTTTGCAGAATACGCGCGTGCCAGTTTCACACCCGCCCGTCCCGTGTTGGAGGCGGCGTGCGATTTGATGACGCGCATTCACCAAGAGTTCACCTACGAGACGGCCAGCACCGACATCAACACGCCTGCGCTCGAAGCCCTCAAAAGCCGCAAAGGCGTGTGCCAAGACTTTGCGCACATCCTCATCGGTTGCTTGCGCACGCAAGGTTTGGCGGCACGTTATGTGAGCGGCTATTTGGTGACCGAAGTGGCCGAGGGCCAAACCCGTTTGATAGGCAGCGATGCTTCGCACGCGTGGGTGTCGGTCTATGTACCGAACGACTTAGACGATGCCGCCGAGACCGTCAAGACTGGCGCACTCGCCACCCACGGTCAATGGTTTGACCTTGACCCGACCAACAACCGCTGGGGCCTCAGCTCGCCCGGCATCGACTACGTGACTCTGGCCATTGGCCGCGACTACGCCGATGTGTCGCCTGTGCGTGGTGTGATTCATGGTGGGGCTAGCCACACCTTGGAGGTGGCAGTGACGGTGCAGCCGGCTTCTGAGTTGGCAGCGACATCTGGACAAACACAATCTCAGTCGCAATCACAAGGGCAGTCGCAGACACAGTCTCAAAGTCAATCGCAAGGCCAATCACAAAGTTAAAGCGAAGCGCTTTGACCTGAAAGGCGCATTACTCGCTCGTAAAATTGCGGGATTCAAACAAGGAATTCAACATGAGCGTGTACGACAAACTCCAAACCCTGAACATCACCCTGCCTCCCGTCGCTTTACCCGCTGCGACTTATGTGCCTTTTGTGCAAACAGGCAACTTGGTGTTTTTGAGCGGACACATCGCCAAACAAGACGGCAAGGTGTGGACCGGCCAACTAGGCAAAACCATGCAAACTGCAGAAGGCGCACAAGCCGCACGCGCTGTGGCTGTGGATTTGTTGGGTACCTTGCACGCCGCCGTGGGCGACTTGAACAAGGTCAAGCGCATCGTCAAAGTGATGAGCTTGGTCAACTCCAGCCCCGACTACACAGAGCACCACTTGGTGACCAACGGTTGCAGCGAACTCATCGGCCAAGTGTTTGGCGACAAAGGCACGCACGCACGCAGCGCGTTTGGCGTGGCGCAATTGCCTTTGGGCGCTTGCGTGGAAATTGAGTTGATTGCCGAGCTGGCTTAAAACCCATCATGCCCCACCATCCTTTTTCAATTCATGCACTCATCAGTGCCATCAAGACGCGCCCTCGGCTTTTGACCAGCATCTTGATGGGTGTGCTTAGCGTTGCCGCCATTCCCTCTGGATGGCAGTGGCCGCAAATCACGCAATGGACCTTGGGTTGGAATGTGGGCGCCTTGCTGTATTTGGGACTGGCGATTCACATGATGTTTGGCAGCACGCACGAACGCATGTGCAAACGCGCCGTGCGTGAAGACGATGGCCGTTTGGTACTGCTGGCAATGGTGGTGATATCGGCCATCACTTGTTTGGCAGCCATTGTGGCCGAGCTGGTCATCGCCAAAACCATGCACGGCAGTGAGCGTTATTGGCACATTGGTTTAGCTGCACTGACGATTTTTTCGTCGTGGGTGTTCACGCAAATCATGTTTGCTCTGCATTACGCACACGACTATTACTTGGCAGAAGCCACCAACAAAACAGGTGGTTTGAAGTTTCCAGGTGACCATGCGCCAGACTACGGCGATTTTTTATACGCCGCTTGCGTGATTGGCACATCGGGTCAACCTGCCGATGTGAGCTTCACCAGCCGCACGCAACGCCGCGTGGGTCTGCTGCACAGCGTGCTGTCGTTCTTCTTCAACACCGTGGTGGTGGCGTTGACCATCAACATCGCTTCTGGACTTTTTTAAATTTTAGCTTTTTAAAAGTCAGCGCAAGTTGGCAGCGCAGGCCTTGAACTGAGACAAAGGCAGTTCAGTGGCTTTACCAGAAGGCCCAAACTTCGACAGGTCAATCACAACGGCGGGCTGCTTGTTGATGAGCGGGAACAACAGGCTCAAGTTACGCTTGTCGTCGCTCACCCAGGTTTGTAGTTCGTGGGTTTTAGAGTCTTTGTATTCGGCGCAGACATGGCTGTTTTTGCACTTTGACTTGTGCTCGGTGAAGCGGCGCACACTGACGTCTTCCACGCCTAACTCAATGCGTGGCAGCGGGAAAGGTTTGAAACCTTTGCCAGAGGGGGTGAGTTCGTGGTTTTGCCCCACGACCGTCAGCACCATGTCTTTGCCCTTTTCACGCTTGGCCACCACTGAGCCCGTGAATGCAAACTGCGTGTGCTTTTGATTGAGCTTGCTGGTGTAGACGTGCATCAGCGTGAGCTGGCAGCTGGGCTCTTTTTTGTTCTTGGTGTTTTCTTTGAACACCATCCGCGAGACATCGCTGGGCGTACCTGGCGCGTCTTTGCGGTGATGCTGCGCCAAGGCCTCGCTAGACCACACACAGACGGCAACCGCGCAGCAACCAGCCAGGGCCAGTTGACCCCGCCAATTCACAAACTTAGACATCAATCTGCCGTGAAAATGCCGCTGACACTGTGCAACTGGTCCAGCGCCATGCCACAGCCACGCGCCACGCAAGTGAGCGGGTCTTCGGCAATTAACACGGGCAAGCCGGTTTCTTCAGAAATTAACCGGTCCAAATCACGCAGCAAAGCGCCACCGCCCGTCAACATGACACCGCGCTCTGCAATGTCAGAGCTCAACTCTGGTGGCGTACGCTCCAAGGCAATCTTCACGGTAGACACCAAGTTGTTCAATGTGTCCGTCAAGGCTTCCAAAATTTCGGTGGAGCTGATGGTGAAGCTTTGTGGCACGCCTTGACTGAGGTTACGCCCCGTGATTTCCATTTCCATCACTTCGCCGGTCGGGAATGCGCTGGCAATTTCTTTCTTGATGCGTTCAGCCGTTTGCTCGCCAATCAACATGCCAAAGTTACGACGGATGTAGTTCACGATGGCTTCGTCAAACTTGTCGCCACCAATCCGCGCGCTGTTTTTGTAAACCATGCCGCCCAGCGACACAATGCCCACCTCGGTCGTGCCACCACCAATGTCCACCACCATCGAGCCGCAAGGCTCAGTCACAGGCAGGCCCGCGCCAATGGCTGCGGCCATAGGTTCTTCAATCAGGTACACCTCAGACGCGCCAGCACCAAGGGCAGATTCGCGAATGGCACGGCGCTCGACTTGGGTAGAGCCGCAAGGCACACAAATCACAATGCGTGGGCTGGGCTTGAACAGCATGTGCGGATGCGCCAGCTTGATGAAGTGTTTGAGCATCACCTCGGTCACGGTGAAATCGGCAATCACACCGTCTTTCATGGGTCGGATGCACTCAATGCCTGCTGGTACACGGCCCAACATGGCTTTGGCTTCATTACCCACGGCCAACACGGAGGTCTTGCCATTGAACTTGCCATCTTTTTTAATCACGACCACGGAGGGCTCATCAAGAACGATGCCATGCTCTTTTGTATAAATGAGCGTGTTGGCCGTGCCTAAATCGATGGCAATGTCAGTGGAAAAGAATTTGGTAAATCTGGAAAACAAAATAACCTCGCGTCAAAGAGTCGTCGCGCGAAATTATGGCCATCAATACCGATGACGTCCATACGCTTGAAGGTGTATAAACGCTTGAATTTAAAAGGAAATTAACTATTTAGAATGCAAAAAAAAAGAGCGCCATGAAGGCGCTCTTTAAATATATTTGTAGGCTTAAGCTTTGACGGCACGAAAACCAGAATACATGCGTGACGCGGGTCGGCTGCGTTGCTCAGCCTCTTGAGCCAGCTGTGCACGGATGCGATCGAAAGTGGCTTTGATGCCGGTCTTCTCGGAAGACACAATTTTGAAGCGACGCTCCACTGCCACATCTGGCGATTCGATCTGAACTACTGATTTATCCAATTTAGGCTCCTGAGAACTTAGTTAGGAATCAACGCGCCAGACTTTCATTTGGTGGACACAATTTGTAAAGAATCGCACATCAAAATTCTAAAAATCAAATAAGTCATTGATTTATATAGATTAACTATTTTCAAAGCCACGAAAAAAAACCACCCGAAGGTGGTCTTTTTTATCGAACCACGGCTATTTGGTCCCGTTTACCTGCCTTGAATGTGTACAGCGTCAACGCACCATTCTTGATGTCGCCTTTGGCATCAAACGAAATCGTCCCAGTCACGCCCTTGAAGCCAGTGGTCTTGGCCAGTTCTGGCAAGTACTTGGCTGGCTCTGTGGACTTGGCGCGTTGCATGGCATCGACCATGACGTAGACCGCGTCATACACATAAGGCGAATACAGCTTCACATCGTCGTTGAAGCGCTTCTTGAACTTCACGCCAAAGTCGTCCACGCCCTTCTTGAGTGCGCCGTCCACACCGCCCGCTTCGGCACACACCACTTGGCCGTCAGCCATCGCGTCACCCGCCAATTTCACCAACTCAGTGGTGCAAATGCCGTCACCCCCCATGAATTTGGCGGTGATGCCCAGCGATTTCATTTGCTTGAGCATGGGCCCACCCACAGCGTCCATGCCACCAAAGAAGATGATGTCTGGCTTCTTGCCTTTGAGCGTGGTCAAAATGGGCATGAAGTCTGTGGCTTTGTCGGTGGTGAACTCGTGTGCCACCAAGTTGCCACCCACGGCCTTGACGGCCTTCTCGAACTCTTCAGCCACACCTTGGCCATAGGCCGTGCGGTCATCAATCACGGCAATAGATTTACCTTTGAGGTCTTTCACCGCATAGCGTCCCAACAGGCCGCCCAAGTGCACATCATCAGCGACCAGACGGAACGCAGTTTTAAAGCCTTGGCGGGTGTATTTGGGGTTGGTTGCAGAAGGTGAAATTTGTGGAATGCCCGCGTCGTTGTATATCTTGGATGCGGGGATGGTCGTGCCTGAATTCAAGTGGCCAATCACGCCACTGACTTTGGCATCGACCAGTTTTTGCGCAGCGGCTGTGCCTTGCTTGGGGTCAGATGCATCGTCTTCAGCGACCAACTCAAACTTGACCTTCTTGCCGTTGATGCTCACGCCTTTGGCGTTGAGTTCTTCAATGGCCAAGCGTGCGCCATATTCGTTGTCTTTGCCCAAGTGGGCAATGGCGCCGCTCAAAGGTGCCACATGACCGATTTTCACCACTTGTTCTTGCGCCATGGCGAGGCCACTGAGGGCTGCCAAAGTTGCAACGGCTGTCAATTTGAAAGAGAGATGCATGCAAGAGCTCCTGAAAGGTGGAATAAAAAACACAGAAAAAATCAGGCCGAAGTTTCCTTCAGCTTCAAATCATGGCGCGTGATGGAATACCCGCGGTCGGCATAGTGCTTCCAGCGTTGGCGTGCCAACTGGCGGTCTTCGTCGTCCAGCGTCACCACCTCAATGGTGCGTTCAAAACGTTCATAACCAGACGCCACCTCAGCGCCCAAATTCAACAGCACTTGGTGGTGCGGCAGCTCAGGTCCACCTTCGATTTGCGCGGCCAACACCACCGGCGACGCCATGAGCTGCTCAGCGGGGCTACCAGCGCGGCAATGCGCCACAAACTCAAGCGGCGAAAAGGTCCACAACAAGGTGTCAAGCGCTTGCAATGATGCGGACGGGCCTGTCACGACCACACGCGCGCCGCTGGCCACGGCCTTGCGCAGCAAGCGGCAGGCATAGGCCAGTTTGTCGGGCGCGTTGAAGTGAAAAGCGATTTCGGTCATTTCGCTTTGGCTGTGCCCAACAGGTATTGCAGCAGCAAGCCCACAGGGCGACCGGTCGCACCTTTGGCCGCGCCGCTCTTCCAAGCCGAGCCCGCGATGTCCAAATGCGCCCATGGATAGTCTTTGGCAAAACGCTGCAAGAACTTGGCAGCGGTGATGGAGCCACCCTCGCGCCCTGCCACATTGGCCACGTCGGCAAAGTTGGACTTGAGGCCTTCGGCGTACTCGTCGTCCAAAGGCAAGCGCCAGCAGGGGTCAAGCGCGGCTTCGCCAGCGGCAAACAAGGCATTGGCCAAATCGTCGGAGGGCGAGAACAAACCACTGCGCACATGGCCCAGAGAAATCACACAAGCACCGGTGAGCGTGGCAATGTCAATGACTGCGCGTGGCTTGAAGCGCGTGGCGTAGGTCAAGGCGTCACACAAAATCAGACGGCCTTCGGCGTCGGTGTTGAGCACCTCAATGGTTTGGCCGCTCATGCTGGTGATGACATCACCAGGTTTCAAGGCTGTAGCGTCGGGCATGTTTTCGCAGGTAGGAATCAGACCCACCACGTTGATGGCAGGCTTCAAATGCGACAGCGCCTCAAACGTGCCCAGCACACTGGCTGCACCGCACATGTCGAACTTCATCTCGTCCATGCCAGGGCCTGGCTTGAGCGAAATACCGCCCGTGTCAAAGGTGATGCCCTTGCCCACCAACACGGTAGGCGCTACCGACTTGGCCGCACCGCTGTACTGCAACACGATGAAACGCAAAGGCTCGACCGAGCCACGCGCCACAGCAGCGAATGAGCCCATGCCGAGCTTCTCGATATCTTTGGGGCCGAGCACTTGGCAATGAATGCCCGACTTCTTGCCTAAGGCCTTGGCCACATCGGCCAAATGCGTAGGCGTGGCGTGGTTGGCAGGACGGTTGCCCCACTCCTTAGCCAGCGACACACCGGCCACTTGGGCACGGGCGAGGTCAAACTCGTGTTTGGCCACTTTGGTTTTCTCGGTGGTGGGCAAAGCCAAGACCACGCGCTTCAAGCCAAACGCTTTGGCCGACGGCTTGGTGGCGGTGTACACGTAGCTGGTGTCAGCCACGGCTTGGGCCGTAGCTTGCAAGCGGTGTTCGCTGGCATCGGCCAAACACACGGTGATGTGGGCGGGCTTGGCCGTCTTCAACGAAGCAACAGCAGCAATCACCGCTTGGCGCACCACGTGGGCGCTGCCGTCGCCACTGGAGACCAAGACCACGCGAGGCGCGGTGACACCTTGCGGGCGCCAAACGCTGAGAAGCTTGGCGGGTGATTCATCCAAATCACCACTTTTGCGTGCGTCTGAAATAAGTTGCGCCAAAACGCTTTGGGTGGGCTTGTCCTTGGCAGATACCAAGATAATCAGCGCATCGGTTTTATGCGTGACTGCAGCGTGTAAATCTAGGGTCTTGAGCTCGAAGTTCATAATTGCGGTTTTCCTCTGTCGCTGATGTTATTCCATTCCTCCATTCGTAAAGAGCTGGCTCGCAGTTTTGGCGCCACGCTCATCGTCTTGGTCACCATCGTGATGACCATGATGCTCATCCGCACGCTCGGGCAGGCATCTAGCGGCAGTGTCAACCCCGCCGAGGTGAGCTTGGTCATGGGCTACACCATGCTGGGACATTTACCCACCGTGCTGACCATGAGTCTTTTCATTGCGTCCGTTGGCACTTTGTCACGCATGTACTTGGAAAGCGAAATGGTGATTTGGCTGGTCAGTGGCCGAGGTTTGCGCTCTTTGCTCACGCCCATGATTCGCTTTGCGTGGCCCATGCTGTTGACTGTCAGCGTGCTGGTGATGCTGGTGTGGCCATGGTCCAACCAACAAATCACCGAACTGAAAGAACGTTTTGAACAACGCGGTGACTTGGAGCGCGTTTCCCCCGGCCAGTTTCAAGAATCAGCCAATGGCCTGCGCGTGTTTTTTGTGGACAAGGAAAGTGTCGAAAACAAGCAAGGCAAAAACGTCTTCATTTCTTCGAGCGAGCGCGGCAAGCAAGCCATGACATCCTCCAAAGAAGGACACGTTGACACCATCAACGATGAACGTTTCTTGATTTTGGACATCGGTCAACGCGTGGAGCAAACCATTGGCGAAACCGAAATCAAAGTCAGCGATTTCAAGGTGTACGGCACCCGCATCAGCCAAGACGTGAAAGCAGCTGAAATAACGCCGCCCAAAGCCACCAACAGCTTGAAACTCTTGCAAAACCCAACGCCCAGCAATTTGGGCGAGCTGGCTTGGCGCCTAGGCTTGGCGATTGCAGCTTTCAACTTCATCGTCATCGCCTTGGCCATCACAAGCGCCAACCACCGCGTGGGACGCGGCGGCAACTTGGCCTTGGCCTTGTTTATCTTTGTCATGTATTACAACTTCATCAACCTCGGCCAAAGCTGGATTGGTGCGGGCAAGGTGCAATTTGTGCCCTTCTTGATTGCCTTGCATGGCGGTGTATTTGCCTTGGCCATGAGCTGGCTGGCGGTGCGGCACAACAACTGGAGCTGGCGTCAGCTCTTGGGTGCGCGTAAGGAGACCTCGGCATGAAAACCTTGCGACGTTTGATTTACGGCGAAGTATTGGTGGCGGTGGCGTTTGTCACGCTCAGCTTTTTGGCGCTGTTCTTCTTCTTTGACTTTGTGGAAGAGCTGCAAAACGTGGGTAAAAACGGCGGTGCTTACCAAATCAGCCACGCCTTTTACTTCGTGTTGTTGCTGGTGCCCAGCCACTTGTACGAGCTGTTGCCCATCTCGGTGTTGATTGGCACCATTTTTGTGATGGCACGCTTGGCGCAAAGCTCCGAGTTCACCATTTTGCGCACCAGCGGATTGGGTCCGACTTTGGCCTTGCGCAATCTCATGGGTTTGGGTCTGGCTTTTGTGCTGCTGACCTTCGCCGTGGGCGACTACCTTTCGCCGTTGTGTGACCGATACGGCCAACTCTTGAAGTCACGCTACCTGGGTCAAATCACCGTGGGTCAAACCGGTGCTTGGCTGCGAGAACGCCAAGCTGACCGCAGCTACGCTGTCAACGTCACCACCCTCACGCCAGAGGGCAACCCCAAAGGCATTCGCATCTTTGAATTCAACAAAGACGGCCAATGGGTGGCGCTGACCAAGGCTCAAGTTGGCTTGCTGTCGACGGATGATGCCTGGAACTTGCAAGGCGTCGAACGCGATGAACTGACACGTGTGAATGGCGAATCCACCTTGGCACGCAAATACGCTGCAAGCCAACGCTGGCCCACCGGCATCACCTCTGAAATGATTTCGGTGGCACTGCTCAAACCCGACCGCATGGGCACACTGGACTTGTTTCAATACATTCAGCACTTGATCGACAACGGTCAAACCACCCAGCGCTTTGAAATTGAATTTTGGAAAAAGGTGTTCTACCCACTCAGCTGTTTGGTGATGGTGGTGCTAGCCCTGCCCTTTGCGTATCTGCATTTCCGCAGCGGCAACATTGCTGGCCATGTGTTTGGTGGCGTGTTGGCGGGCATTAGCTTTTTCTTGCTCAACAACGTGTTCAGCTACGTGGGCAACATCAACAGTTGGGCACCCTGGTTTGCAGCCGCTGCTCCGGGACTGCTTTACACCCTTGCCTCACTGGCCGCTTTTGGCTGGTTGGTCATTCGTCAATAAGGTTTTATGCACGCCATTATTTTGTTTGCCCACGGCTCGCGTGACCCCTTGTGGCACAAGCCCATCCAAGCCGTGGCCGAGCGCATTACACAGCGCTCGCCAGTCACCGTGGTGCGCTGCGCCTATCTAGAGCTGACCGAGCCAGATTTGCCCTATGTGGCCGATGCTTTGGTGGCCGAGGGTGCGACCAGCCTGTGCGTAGTGCCCATGTTTTTGGGCGTGGGCCGACATGCACGCGAAGACTTGCCACAGCTCATCACCGCTTTAAAGGTCACACACCCCACGGTGGCCATCAGCTGCCAGCCCGCCGTGGGCGAGCAAGCCGCCCTGCTCGACTTGCTGGCTGACATTGCGTTGGGCCGCGCCAACAACGCGGCATAAAAAGCCCCAAACACGCGCCAAGCCTTGAGATATCAAGGCATAAAGAAACGAATAGTTAGATGCCCAAGGCATAATGATTGGCAAATTACAACGCCAAGCCATGAACCTACATCAGTTCCGTTTCGTCCAAGAAGCCGTCCGCCGCAATCTCAACCTCACTGAGGTGGCCAAGTCGCTGCATACCTCGCAGCCCGGCGTGTCCAAGGCCATCATTGAGCTGGAAGAAGAGCTGGGCATCGAAATCTTCTCGCGTCATGGCAAACGCCTCAAACGCGTGACCGAGCCAGGCCAGCATGTGCTGCGCAGCATCGAAGTCATCTTGCGTGAGGTGGGCAACCTCAAACGCATTGGCGAACAGTTCAGCGCCGAAGACAGCGGCACTTTGTCCATCGCCACCACCCACACCCAAGCCCGCTACGTGCTGCCCGTGCCCGTGGCCAAGCTGCGCGAGGCTTACCCCAATGTGAACATCAGCCTGCACCAAGGCGCGCCTGCACAAGTGGCGCAAATGGTGATGGACGAAGTGGCCGAGATTGGCATTGCCACAGAGTC
>CANGOY010000019.1 GCA_947455585.1 Comamonadaceae bacterium | reverse complement strand
TTTGAACAAGCCGAGGGCGGCACGATTTTCTTGGACGAGATTGGCGAGATGCCAATGAACTTGCAAGCCAAGTTGCTGCGCGTCTTGCAAGAGAAAAAACTCAACCGTTTGGGCGGCGAAGGCACTATTGACCTCGATGTGCGCGTGATCGCAGCCACCAACAAAGATTTGAAGCTGGCCATTGAGCAACGCGAATTCCGCGAAGACTTGTATTTCCGTATCAGCACCTTCCGCTTGCGCATTCAGCCCTTGAAAGACCGTCCAGCCGACATCGTGCCTTTGGTGGCTCAGTCTTTGGCTCGTCATGTCAAAGGTGGTTTGCCTTTCACTGTCACACCTGAGGCCCAAGTGATGTTGCAAAGCTACCCATGGCCCGGCAATGTGCGCGAACTCGAAAACGTGGTGCAACGTGCCGTGGTGCTGAGCGGTGGCCGCACCATCAGCCCAGCGCACTTGATGTTTGACGATGCACAGATGGACCAGCAAGCCATGCCAGCCATTGCCGCAGCCCTGCCGCAAGCCGTGATGGAAGCACCAGCGGCTGCACCTGTGGCGACAGCCATGCCCGCAGCGTCAGCACCGACTTATTACAGCCACGCGCAGTCATATGCAGCGGCGCCAGTGGCACCGATTGAAATGCGCGAAGAGCCAGCAGCACCCGTGAACTTGGACAGCGCTGTAAAAGCCAGTGAGTTGCAAGTCATCATGGCCGCCATTCAAAGCACCGACAGCCGCATGGAAGCAGCTGCCAAGTTGGGCATCAGCCCACGCACCTTGCGCTACAAGCTGGCACAAATGCGTACCCGTGAAATGTCTGAAGGAGCCTCAGCATGATTGATCGCATCTCACAAGCCAACGTTCAATCGATGATTGAAACGCTGCGTTCGTACCAAACGCAGTCCACGGGCACGTCGTCCAGTGTCAATGATTCATCTGCCACCAAGGTGGGCCAACCGTCGTTTTTTGACTCAGTCAAAAACGCGTTGGACAAAGTCAACGAATCTGACGTCAAGGCCGACGCCATGACCGAAGCCTATGACCGTGGCGAAGAAGTGCCCCTCACCGAAGTGGTGTTGAGCATGCAGAAATCGTCACTGGCTTTTGAAGCCACCTTGCAAGTACGCAACAAAGTGATGAAAGCGTACGAAGAAATCATGAACATGCCTGTTTGATACAGGATTGAGAGACTGATATGGCAACTGATACCTTAAACATGAACGCTGTGGGCATGCCCTTGGCCACTGGCGTAGAGACCACCGGCGCATCCAATGCGAGCGGTTCTGCTGCAGGAGATGCGTCACGCATGCCTGCATGGATCAACGCCAAAGAGGGCCCAGGCGCCTTGGTGATGGACGTGTTGCGCCAACCCAGCGTGCGCAAGGTCTTGCCTTTCATCGTGATTTTCATGCTGCTGATGTCCGTGGCGGTGTTTTTCACCTCGATGAAGCCTACGCCTTACCGTCCTTTGGTGTTGATGCTCAACGATGCTGACAAGCAGTTGGCCATTGAAGCCTTGAAGACGGGCGAGTACAAGCCTGAGGTGGATGCCAACACAGGTCAAATTTCTGTCCCTACCAGCCGTTACCAAGAAGCCCGCATGTTGTTGGCTTCTAAAGGTTTGCCACGCACAGAAGCTTCTGGCATGGACAACCTCAAAGACATGCCCGCCATGACCACCAGCCAATTCATGGAGCAGGTGCGCTACAACAACGCGATGGAACAAGAGCTGGCACACAGCATTGTGCAAATCGGCGGTATCAAATCAGCCCGCGTCCATTTGGCTGCGCCCAAGCAAAGCGTGTTTGTGCGTGACCGCGCACCGACCAAGGCTTCCGTCATCATCACCCGTCTGCCTGGCCGCACCATTTCATCGGCCAACGTGCAAGCCATCATCCAGTTGGTGGCGTCTAGCGTGCCTTACCTCGCACCTGAAAACGTGTCGGTGGTCGACAACTTCGGTAGCTTGATGAACGACATGTTGACCGAGCAGCCTTTGGGTTTGACAGCACAACAGCTGACCCAAAAGCAGCAAATGGAAGACCTCTATCGCACCCGCTTGATTCAGTTGTTGGCCCCCATCGTGGGCGAGTCCAACGTGACCGCGCAGGTGAGCATGAGCTTGGACTTCACACAGACTGAAGTGACCAACGAAGAATTTGACGCACAAGACAAAGGTCCTAAGACCCGTTCTGAATTGTTTGTGGAAGACCGCAACACTTTCCGTGATGCGATTGGTATTCCTGGCGCGTTGTCCAATACGCCTCCAGCGCCTACCAACCCACAAGCCACGACACAAACCAATGCTGACCCCTTGAAGGGCGTGAGCGAAAAGGGCGTGCAAGTGACAGCGCGTAGCACCAAAAACTACGAACTCGACCGCGCCGTGCGCCACACCAAAGCTGCGATGGGCACCATCAGCAAAATCGGTGTGGGTGTGTTGATCAACGAGCGCCCCATTGCACCAGGTGCCAAAGTCGAAAAGAACGCCGATGGCTCAACCCCAACGTCGATTCCCTACACACCCGAAGAAATCGAGCGCTTGAACCAATTGGTCAAAGGTGCTGTGGGCTTCAACGAAACCCGTGGTGACGCTGTGACCGTGGTGGGCACCAAGTTTGAGCCTCAGTACGACCCAACCGTCATTCCTTGGTACCGCGACGAAAACTACCAAGTCATGGTGAACGCGGCTGTGGTGGGCGGTATCTTCTTGCTCATCTTGTTGACCGTGGTTCGTCCGATGGTGCGTCGCTTGCTGTCCCCAGAAATCGACCCCAAAGCTTTGGCAGCGGCAGCGGCGGATGCCGCCACCACCCAAGCGCAAATGGCGATTGATGTGGCCACCGCCGAGAACGCGGCTGCACAAAATGCAGCGGCCCATGCCAAGAAAACACACGAAGGCGAGATGCTGCGTATTTCTGAAGAAGCCATGCGTGCTGCTGAAGAGTCTGCCCGCTTGGCCCAAGAAGCCACCTACGCTGCAGAGCAAGCCCGCCTGGCTGCCGAAGCCAAAGCTGCAGCCGATGCCTTGGCCGCTGAAGAAGCCCGAATCCGCGAAGAAGCCTTGCGTGCTGAGCGTGATGCACAAATTGCAGCCGAAGCTGCGGCCCATCACGCAGCCAGTACTGCGGCTGAAGAGTCATCGGATGAAATTGAAATTGAAGAGGGCGAGTCGCTGGAATCGGTGAAGGCCCGCATGGCGAGCATGAAGCCTAAGAAACAATCGATTTCTGCTGATTTGCTCAACACAGCCAACTCGTACGACGATAAAGTGGCATTGATTCGCATGATCATGGCTGAAGACTCCACCCGCGTGGCGGGTGTGCTCAAGAGCTTGATCGAGAAGTAATAAATTTTCTGAGGATTTGAATCATGGCTGACGACACCATTGTGATGACCGACAAGCTCCGTGCTGAGCTTGCCAACATTACCAGCACCCAACGTGCTGCCGTTTTGATGCTCTTGCTCGGTGAAGAGCAAGCGGCTGAGATCATCAAATACCTGAACCCCAAAGAGGTTCAAGCGCTGGGCGCCGCGATGGTGCAAGTGGCCAACTTCTCACAAGAAGCGGTTAACTTTGTGCTCGACGAGTTTGTGGACCATTTGAAAAATCAAAACAACGTCAGCATCGGTGGTGCCGACTATGTGGAGCGCGTCATGCGCTTGGCATTGGGTGACGACAAAGCTGCTTCGGTGTTGGGCCGCATCATGCCGGGCCAAGGCACCAAAGGTTTGGACATCCTCACCTGGATGGACGCCCGCGGCATTGCTGACATGATTCGTGGTGAACACCCCCAAGTTGTGGCCATCATCTTGTCATTGCTTGAAAGCGAAGTGGCAGCCGATGTGTTGAATTACTTGCCGCCTGATGTGCGTCCTGAAGTGATTCAACGTGTGGCCAGTTTGGACACCGTGCAACCTTCGGCCATGGCCGAGTTGGAAGCCATCATGAAGCAGCAGTTCTCCAAGAACGCGTCGGCGCAATCGTCAAGCTTTGGTGGCATCCAAGCGGCTGCCAAGATCATGAACTTGACCAAGACAGCGCTGGAAGCCAGCATCATGAACGGCTTGAACGAAATCGACCCAGATTTGATGTTGAAGATTCAAGACAATATGTTCACGTTTGAGAACTTGGTCAGCGTGGACAACAAAGGTATTCAGGTGCTCATGCGTGCGGTGGAGCCAGACATGTTGATGATGGCTTTGAAGAACTGCAGCGAGCCGACAGCCAACCGATTTTTCGACAACATGTCGGAACGTGCGCGCGGTATGTTCCGCGACGACATGGAAGCCAAAGGCCCACAACGCATGGCCGACGTGGAAGACGCGCAAAAGCAAATCATGCGTAAAGCGCGTAAGTTGTCCGATTCTGGTGACTTGATCTTGGGCGGCGCAGACTTTGTTTAATCAACCCCATCCCGCTCGGGCTGCCGTGCCATGGCAACCCAATGCTGGCATCGCTGAAAAGCTGAGCAGCCGTGGCTATGCCACGACCAGCTGGACCAGTGATGAGCCGGAGCATTTCGCGGACTCAGGCTACCCAGCCAAGTCCAGCGGATTCTCTGCGGCGCATTACCAGCCTATGCGACAGCCTTTGAGCCAACAAGCCAAAGCGTCGCTGGCGCTGCTAGAGAATGACTATCGCAACGAATCTTTTGGTGAAGAGAAATCAGCTTCACAAGTGGGTTCGGAGACGAATGAGCATTTGCCATTTGTGATGGACGCGTTTGGTGCTTCTCGCAAATCTAAATTACGCGTGAATGTAGAGCCGAGCGTTCTGAACCGCGCGTTGGCACAGGCTGAATTGGCTGAGACTTTGGTGGTGAGCCCCATCACCTCAGATGAAGCTGGCCCAGAACTCATCGTGATTCATCCCGATGAGGTAACGCAGGAAGCAGATGCGAAAGACGCAACTGTCCAAGATGCGCAAGCGGTTCACACCGAAGATGTGGCTGAGGCAGCCAATGCGGTGATGCCTGCTGCACCCACTTTGGTGGCGGGTGTTGCCGAAGCTGAAGTGGCGCAGCGCGAAGCTGAGCAGATTGCCAAAGGCCTGGCGCAAGCGCGCGAGGAAGCGGCCGCTGAGCTGGCCGCTGCAGTTGAAAAAGCCACGGCTGAAGCGCTTGAAAAAGGCCTTGCGCAAGGTCGCGCTGAAGGTAAAACGGAAGGTCTGGCTGAGGGCCTAGAACAGGGTTTGGCCCAAGGCCTGGAAGAAGGTAAAGCACAAGGTGTTGCTGAAGGTCTTGAACAAGGCTTGGCGCAAGGTATCGAACAAGGCAAAGAACTTGGCGAAGTGCAAGCGCGTGAAGCCGTGGTTGAAGAAATGGCAGCGCAACGCGTGGTGTTTGAAAATGTGGCGACCGAACTCGGTGCGTTGATTGACAACCCCAAGAAATTTTTTGAGCCCCTCAAACGCCTGGCCATGCATATTGCAGAGCAGGTGGTGATGACTGAGCTTCAAACCTCCAGCAAAGGCATTGAGCGATTGGTGCAGCGTTGCTTGGATGAGCTAGACCATCCCGTGCATGGTGCCGTGGTGGTAGAGCTCAACCCAGAAGACAAAGACCGTTTGCAAGCGCAGGGCGGCGAATTGACCAAAGGCATGCGCTTAGAGGCGGTGCAGGACATGCAGCCAGGCAGTGTGCGCGTGTTTGCCAACGACACGGTGATTGAAGATTTGGTGGATCATCGACTCGAAGGCTTGGCGCGTGCCTTGCTGGTCGATGTGAAAGCATGGCGTGAAAAGTCGCCATTGGCACAACGTATTTTAGAAGTTCAAGAAGAAGCGGAGGACGACGATGTTCATTCCTGACGTCATCAATACCTTGTTGATGGGTTTGATTTTTATGGTCGTGATTGTGACCATCGTGCGTCCGTTTGTGCTGAACATGGTGGGCGAAGCGATGTCCAACAATGACATGCAAAAAGCAGCCATTGCAGCGGTCGAGCGCGAGATGATGCGCAAGGCTGAATTGTTTGAAGCCCAACGCGCTGACAAAATCAAATACCAAATGCTGCTGCTGGAAAAGCCAAACAAGCCCACACCTAAACCGGTGATTGAGCCCGAGCCTGAAGTGGTGCCCGAGCCCGTGGCCGAAGTGGTGCCCGAAGTGGTGGCCGAAGAAGCACCCGCTGAAGTGGTCGAGGCACCGGTCGAGGACCTTGCCCCAGAGGCTGCGCCTGAAGAGGCTTTGGTCGACGTGCCAGAGGAAGAGGCCGAGGAGGCATTGGCCGAAGGCGAGATTGAAATTCGCGAAGGCGAGTCTTTGGCTGAAATCAAAGACCGCATCCGCAAAGAACAACAAAAGGCCAAGAAGCCAACGATTCCGCCAGAACTGCTCAACGGTGCCAACAGCTACGAAGACAAAGTGGGTATCGTGCGCATGGTGGTGCAATCGGACCAAGCCCGTGTGGCCTCCGCGATTCGCGGCATGATTCAGTTGAAATAAATAAAGTAGCCCATGCTCGATTTTTCCAAAGAAGTTCAGGCGAGCTTGCCCAAGCTGCGCACCCCCGAGCCGCAACGCAGCGGCACCTTGGTGCGCCTCGTGGGTCTGACTTTGGAGACGCGCGGCATCATGGCGCCCTTGGGCGCCTGCTGCGAAGTGATGGGCAAAGAAGGCCATCGCGTCGAAGCCGAGGTGGTGGGTTTCAACGATAAAACTTTGTACCTCATGCCCTTCACCGACCCCGTCGGTGTGGGCCCTGGTGACACGGTGCGCGTGATGAGCAACTCGGGCCAAGTGCGTTTGGGTAACGAATTGTTAGGCCGTGTGATTGATGGTCGCGGTATGCCGATTGATGGCAAACCCATGCCCCATTTGCCTGACCAACTCAGCCTCTTGGGCTGCCCGCTCAACCCCATGGAGCGCGGCCCGATTGAAGAAATTTTGGATGTGGGTGTCAAAGCCATCAATGGAGCACTTACCATCGGCCGAGGCCAACGCATTGGTTTGGTGGCTGGTTCTGGTGTGGGTAAGAGTGTGCTCTTGGGCATGCTGACCCGCTTCACCAAGGCCGACATCGTGGTGATTGGCCTGATTGGCGAACGTGGCCGCGAAGTGCAGGCCTTCATCTCTGAGTCTTTGGGCGAAGAAGGTTTGGCCAAGTCGGTGGTTGTTGCAGCACCCGCCAACGTGTCGCCTGTGCTGCGCCTCAAGGCCACGCACATGACGCATGTGATTGCCGAATACTTCCGCGACCAAGGCAAGAACGTGTTGATGCTGTGCGACAGCTTGACCCGTGTGGCGCATGCGCAGCGCGAAATTGGCTTGGCCATTGGCGAACCACCCACAGCCAAAGGCTATCCACCCTCAGTGTTTGCTTTGCTGCCTAACTTGATTGAGCGTGGTGGTGTGGGCCGTCATGGCCATGGCTCCATCACGTCCATCTACACCGTGCTCGCTGAAGGCGATGACGGCAATGACCCGATTGTGGACATCGCGCGTGCGTCGCTCGATGGCCAAGTCATGTTGTCACGTCGCTTGGCTGACCAAGCGCATTACCCCGCGATTGATTTGAACGGTTCGATTTCGCGTGTGATGCAGACCTTGGTGAGCCCCGAAGAGTTGAAGCAGTCCAACAAACTGCGCCGCTTGTGGTCGGTGTACCAACAAAACGCAGACTTGGTGCAAGTGGGGGCGTATGAGGCGGGCTCTAACCCTGAGCTCGACGAAGCCATTCGCATCCGCGAACAGATGGTGGACTTTTTGCGCCAGGACATGGACAAGGGCGAAGACTACGCCATGACGCGTAACCAACTGAGTCACATCCTGTCATGAAGCCACGCGCCGCATGGCCCGTGTTGGCCAAGAAAGCCAAAGAAAAATGTGAAGAGGCGCAGGCTGAACTGCGCAAAGCGCGCGAGCGTGTGGCTCATTTGCAGCAAAGCCGTGAGCGCATGGAGTTGCTTTACACCGACTATGTGGTGCGTAGCAAGGAAGTCGAAAGCCGGCCGCACAGCATGTCAGAGACTTTGAATTTTCGGGGTTTCATGCAGCAGTTGCAATCGCTGATTGGCCGTGTGGACATGGACTTGAACGAGGCAAAGCACGAGGTTGAAGTCAAACGCTTGGCTCTCAAGGCGGCTGAGCAAAAACGCATCCAAATGGACACCTTGGTTGAGCAGGATTTAAAAACGGTACGCGACTTTCACCGCAAGCGGGAACAAAAAGAGATGGATGCCGCGGGCATTACCCTCTTTAACCTCAAGCATTGATTAGGTGTTTATCCAGCCCGCTTGCAACCAATGCCAGTAGCCGGGCTTGAACGCCCAAGGTAGCCATGTGGTGGGTGTGCTTGGTGCAAAAACCTGACCTGTGAGATGGTCATGCCACGCATCTTTGGCCCCCACGCTTGCTAATAGTTTTTGTGAAAACGTAGCCTCTAGCCCTTGCTTGGCGGTGACGTGATGGCTCCACACGTTCAGGCCGGCAGGCAATAAACGTCCGTCCGTCGGTCCTGACCACACATCGTGCAAGCTACCCCAATGGCGACCTTGAAGCGTGGTTTTGAGTTGGCCCAACTCGCGCTCTACGCGCGCTTCATCGCGCACACGAAATCGGTGTTGCCCTAGTAGGTTGTCAAACCATAGGCAAGCTATTGGGTGTTCTTTCAAAATGTCGGGTAGAGTGGCCAGCGCGTCTTGGCGGTGGTGTTGCACCATGGTTCCCTGCGCCTTGAGTGAGCGGCCATGACGCCAGTCAAACAGAGCAGGGGCGAGGGGATCAATGTCAAACGCATCGATGCGTTTGAAGCGGGCCAGCCAACTGGGCGGCATCATCCAACCTGCACTCCCGCCAATCAGCAGTAAGTGGTCTGACTTCGGGTTGACTTGCACTAAAAACTGTTCAATCAATTGCAGTGTGGGTTGCCAACGCTTGCGTGCGTAATGGGCGTGCACATGCCAGCTCAGGCCACCCGTGCCACCTGCGTGGATGAGGTCACGAATCAAGCCCATGGTGTTGAGCAAAGCCATGGGCTTTAGCAAACCCAGCGCATGATTTTGAAGATAGGCGTATCGGGCGGCACCGGCTCAAAAGGGCCAATCACCCCTTCGGTCGACAAAGTGTCGCCACTCAAACGCACACCGGTGTGATAGGACAGCGACAGGGTGCGTACGGCTTGCTCTTTGCAATCGAACTCCATTTGCATGCGGGTAGATTTGAAGTGCTTGCCTGTGGGGCCATGCACTTTGGGGTCGCGGTAGTCGAGCATTGTCCAAGCTTTGTGGTGGTCGCCATTGACCGTGATGTTGTCGACATCCACGTAAAACGTACCAATGTCAAACAAACCCACGGCAGTCCATTGGTTGGCATGGACCAAATTGCTGGTGAGTAAAACACTGGCAAGGAAGAGGGCTTTGAGGTGATGCATGAAATAACTATACCGTGATCAGAAGTTGGCATGCGCTTTGCAATACCTCTTCATACTGGCACGTCTAGTGTCAAAAAACCGTCATCGCGTACAGGGAAAACATCATGCAAAGTTTCGATTGGGGTCAGTTCTTCGCCAGCACCTTCAGTGTGTTGCTGCTGCTGTGCGGCGCTTTGTGGTGGGTCAAACGTAATCGCGGTTTTGCAGCCAACGGGGCTGAAGAAAAAAGAATTCAAGTGCTCGAGGCTTTGCCTTTGAGCCTGAAGCACAAGATGGTGTTGATTCAAGTGGACAACCAAATGGTGTTGGCCAGCGTCAGTCCCGCTGAGGTCAAAACACTGCACGCTTGGACGCAGGAGGTGCGCCATGCTGCGTAAGCCGATTACTAAAAAGATTCTTTACGTCATCTTGGTCATGCTCTTGGTGGCGTTGGCTTCGTTGCCCATGATGGCCCACGCCCAAGGTATTCCATTGGTCAACGTCAGTGGCGGCAAAGGCGGCCAGCAGTACAGCATGAGCCTGCAGTTGCTGGGCTTGATGACTACGCTCACGCTGTTGCCATCCATGTTAATGATGATGACCTCGTTTGTGCGCATCATCATTGTGTTGTCCATATTGCGTCAAGCCATTGGCACAGCACAAACCCCACCCAACACCGTGTTGGTGGGCTTGGCCTTGTTCTTGACCTTCTTCATCATGTCGCCCGTGTTTGAGACGGTTTACAACGATGCACTTGGCCCTTACATGAACGGCAACCTCGACTTTGACAAAGCCTTAATCAAAGCTGAAGTGCCTGTGCGCGATTTCATGACTAAGCAAACCCGTGAAGACGACATTGCCATGTTCATGCAAATCTCCAACCGCCGAGAGTTGACGGATGCCACGCAAGTGCCTTTCACCACACTCATGCCAGCGTTCATTACCTCTGAAATCAAGAGCGCGTTCACGATTGGTTTTTTGATTTACATCCCGTTTGTGGTGATCGACTTGATCGTGGCCAGCGTGTTGATGTCCATGGGCATGATGATGTTGTCGCCCATGATTATTTCGATGCCGATCAAGCTCATGCTGTTCGTGCTGATTGACGGTTGGACGCTGTTGATGGCCTCGCTCGCCAACAGCTTTGTTTTCTAAGGAGTGACATCATGGATAGCGCAGCAGTTGTTGACTTAGCCCGCCAAGCCCTGTGGATGACGATGATCATCTCTGGCCCCTTGTTGGGTGTGGGTTTGATAGTGGGCTTGGTTGTGGGTATTTTTCAAGCCGCTACGTCGATCAACGAACAAACCTTGAGTTTCATTCCCAAAATTTTGGCCGTGGGCATGACCATGTCACTCGCGGGTGGTTGGATGATCAACACCATGGTGGATTACACCAAGGGCATCTTCACCCGCATTCCTAGCTTGTTCATGTAACTCGCCTCTTTGCCATGAACGCCTCGCTCATTGAAATCCTAGACAAGTTTTTGGTCGTCATTTGGCCCATGCTGCGCTTGTCTGCGTTTTTGGCGTTCACGTCTATTTTTTCTATCCGTGCGGTCAATATGCGTATTCGCATTTGCTTGGCGTTCGCGATGGCTTTCTTTGTGTCTCAGCAAATTGACATCCCGAAGATTGATCCTGTCACAGCCGATGGTTTGTTAGAAATTTCACGCCAGATTTTGATTGGCTTGACCATGGGCTTGGTGTTCCAAGTGGCCTCTGCGGCTCTGGTGGTCGCGGGTCAAGCCATGTCGGGTTCAATGGGCTTGTCTATGGCCAACATGGTCGACCCCAATATGGGCAGCGTGCCAGTGTTGTCTCAGTTGTTCAACATCATGGGTACGCTGATTTTCTTGGGCACGGGTGGGCATTTGATTGTGTTTGGCTTGGTGATGGAGTCGTTCAAACTCATCCCCATTGGCCAAGTGTTTTTCACGCAAGACATGTTGGGCAAGATGATCAACTGGAGCTCCATGATGTTCTTGGGCGCTTTGTTGATTGCATTGCCTGTGATGATGACTTTGCTGTTCATCAACGTGGGTCTAGGCTTTGTGGCGCGTGCTGCACCTAGTTTGAATATTTTCACTGTGGGCTTTCCCGCGTTGATCTTGACGGGTTTCGTCGTCATGATTTTTGCCATGGGCAACAACGTGGCCCGAATTGATTGGGTATGGGCACAGGCATTCATGATGCTGCGTTCGTATTTAGGAGGCTGACATGTCGGAAGAAAGCGGCCAAGACAAAACCGAAGAACCGACGGCGCAGCGGTTAAAGAAAGCCCGTGAAGACGGGCAAATCGCGCGCTCGCAAGAACTGGCACCTGCGGCCATGATGATCATTGCTACGCTGTTTTTTACCATGATGGGACAGCACATCTTCAGCAGCATGAGCAACTTGTTCAAGCATCAGCTGCAGTTTGACCGTCGAATTACCGACAAAGCGGAGCTGTTGCCAGCTATTTTTGGCAGCTCGGTGGTGGATGGTTTTCTCATCGTGTTGCCCTTGCTGTCTATTTTGTATGTGATTGCGATTTTGTCGACCACGCTGGCCGGTGGATTTATCTTTTCGCCGAGCATGATCATGCCCAAGTTCAGCAAGCTCAACCCAATGACGGGTTTGGCACGCATGTTTGGCCCAGAGGCGTTCATTAACTTGGGTAAATCCTTACTGAAGTTCTTTTTGGTCGGCGCCATCTTGTTGGTCTCGGTGATGAACAACTTGCAAGACCTGACTCATATTTCACAAATGGATTTGAACCCCGCTATCACTGTAGCGGGCACCATCATTGTGGATTCATGTTTTTGGCTCAGCTTAGGGCTTGTGTTGGTGGCCTTGGTGGATGTGCCTTTGCAGCGCCATCAGCTCAACAAGAAGCTGAAGATGACTAAGCAAGAGGTGCGCGACGAAATGAAAAACTCGGAAGGTAACCCCGAAGTCAAAGGTCAAATTCGCCGCCGTCAGCACGAGATTTTGAACAACAAGATGATGAGCAAAGTAAAAGACGCTGACGTGGTCATCACCAACCCCACCCACTTTGCGGTGGCCTTGACATATGACCCCATGGGTGACGGTGCGCCGCTCTTGGTGGCTAAGGGCGAAGATGGCTTGGCAGCCCGTATTCGTGAGGAAGCCAAAGAACACAACGTTTATATTTTTGAGGCGCCTTTGCTGGCTCGCGCCTTATACTTCACGACCAAGCTGGATCATCCGATTCCAGAGGCGCTGTACCACGCTGTTGCGCAGGTCATTGCCTATGTGTTCAGCCTGAACCAGTCTTATGGTCGTGGCCAGGAAGTGGTCAAACCATCGCCCTCGATTCCAGACGAAATGAAATTCGACTCGAATGGCGCTTTGATGAACTCTTAAGACCTGAAGTTTGAGCCGCATGACAGACATTTACCAAAGCCCCGGTGACCGGTTGCGATTTGAAATACTCCTGAAGTCATTGACCGAAGGCAGTATCAATCTCGCCGTGTTGAGCGACCACGACCAGGTGCTCGACTACTACGGCAATCTATTTGAAGAACGTTTGCGCGCCAAAGGCGAAAGCCACATCGAGTGGTGCAGCTCGACCAACTCTGAGCGCTTGGTTCAAAAGTTCAATGAAATCTTGTCTGAAGTCACGCTGGACCAAGCGTTGGAAAAAGACAAAAAACACGCGCCCCGTCGCTACCTGGTGTTTCGCGACTCGATCTTGATGCAAGACTTTGAGCTGCAACTGTTGGCCCGTTTGGTCAATGGTTTTCCAGCCGGCAACATCAGCATCATCTTGCTCATCAACAGCGCGGGCAATTACAAAACCAAGGTTGATGCGTTCGGTAAAAACTTGCTGCAGTGGCAAGTGGAAACTGAGGCAGGCGAGCCTAAAAATAAATTGACCGATTGGGTGGCCAACGAGCCTGAACCCGTATTGATTGAGCCTGCGTTCTTGCCAGAACCCCCGACGCTCAGCGATGAAGTCCCGTCTGTGTCGAAGTTGCTGAACATCCCCACCAAAACAGCTTGGCGTGTGCCAGGCTTTGGCAAAAAGCAAGAGCCCAAGTTGGATGCAGAACCGTTGCTCGCGTTTGTGTCCACACCCACGCCCGCTCCCATGCCCGTGACGCCCCCACCTACGCCCTCTGCGCCACTGGCACCGCCGCCCGCTCCAACGCCAGCGACTGTTGCAGACACCACAGTGTTCACACGCCCTGAGCGCAAGTCGTACGCGGGCTGGGTGCTGATGATTTTGCTCATGTCGATGGTCGCGTTTGGTCTGATGTACCAAGATTTGGTGATGCAAGAGGCCGAATCGTTGAAGAAATATTTGCTGCGTGGTACCCCAGCGGTACCCGCCCCAGCCGAAGCGGCCAGTGCCGCCGCTGCAGCGTCTGCCGCGAGTGCCGATGCATTGGCTGCCTCTGTTGCCCAAGAAGCGGCGCGTGTGGCTAGCCAAGCCGATGCCGTGGCTTCAGCTGCCAGTGCGGCTGCTTCTATGGCTGTGCCTGCAGTCGCGGTCGCCTCTGAGGTCGTCGCGGTGGCTTCTGCCGAGGCCCCCACCAAGAAAAAGACCGACAAAGAACGCAAAGTCGAAGCTGCTGACGACAAGCCCGAAGCCAACTCTGACGAGGCTTGGGTGAACCAACTGCCAGCCAATGGCTATGTGGTGCAACTCGCCGCGATGGACACGCAAGACGAAATGCGTAGCTTCCAACGCAGCAACTCGGCCTATGCCAAAGCGCGCATCATGCGTGCGCGACACAAAGACACGGGCAAGCGCTACTTTATTTTGGTCGCTGGGCCCTTTGAGAGCAAAGCGCAGGCCGATACCTTCATGCAAACCAGCCCATTGCTGGCCAAAGGCTGGTTGCGTAGCACCAAGTCAATGAAAACCCAATTTACGAAGTCCTGACGTCTACGCTAGGAACGCGCCCTATGAGCCAAGAACACGACCCATCCAACCATGACGACGCGCACGCATCGGAAGGTATTCATACCGAGCCGGCGCCGTTTGAGCACGGCTATCAGCCAGAGTCGCTGCCCAAAATCTCAGTGCCTGATTTGTCGCCTGATGCGCAAGGCCTGACAGCTGAAGCCCTGGCGCAAGTCCCCACACTGACCGAGTTGGTGGTGGATGAGCCCCTGGTCGAAGCAGTTGAGCCCACCCCTGAGGCAGAACCCGCGGTTGCCCCCCCCATTCAAGACGCGCCGGTTGAAGCCGATACATGGACTGAAGCACTGCATGCCCGCATGGGCAAACTGACAGGCGATATACAAACACTCAATACCCGATTGGATCGGCTTGAGGAACGAAATAAGACAAAGGTTTGACATGGCTGACGAACAAAAACCAACAGAAGAGGCGCCAACGCCTG
>CANGOY010000018.1 GCA_947455585.1 Comamonadaceae bacterium | reverse complement strand
CTGCAAGAGCGCGTGGCCAAGTTGGCTGGCGGTGTTGCCGTGATCAAGGTGGGCGCTGCTACCGAAGTCGAAATGAAAGAAAAGAAAGCACGTGTTGAAGATGCATTGCACGCCACGCGCGCTGCTGTGGAAGAAGGCATCGTGGCTGGTGGCGGCGTGGCTTTGCTGCGTGCTCGTCAAACTGCTGGCACCATCAAAGGTGACAACGCTGACCAAGACGCCGGTATCAAACTGGTGTTGAAAGCCATCGAAGCCCCCTTGCGCGAAATCGTTTACAACGCAGGTGGCGAGCCATCAGTCGTGGTGAACGCTGTGTTGGCCGGCAAAGGCAACTACGGCTTCAACGCAGCGAACGACACCTACGGTGACATGATCGAAATGGGCATCTTGGATCCAACCAAAGTGACACGCACTGCTTTGCAAAACGCAGCGTCAGTGGCTAGCTTGATGTTGACCACCGAGTGCATGGTTTCAGAAGCACCAAAAGACGAAGCCGGCGGCGGCATGCCTGATATGGGTGGCATGGGCGGTATGGGTGGTATGGGCGGCATGGGCATGTAATTGCTTCGCTGCTTTACCTGAGCACTTCGGTGCTCTTGCTAACGGCCCCAAGCCTCACGATGAAAGTCGTGAGGCTTTTTTAATACCAACTATCCTCCAAAGTTAAGCCGTATTTGGTCCTGCATTTTTGAAACCTCATCCCCCGAGGTAACTATGTTTACCAAAGCCAACTGAGGAAGCACTTTCGATTTTGGAAATATTGACATACGCGCGATACGCACATCGATTTCTAAGCTTCTGTTAACGGCCTGTGCGTTTAATACGGGCATCCTAAATTCCGGCATATCAACCGCCAACTTATACAGTGCGCCTTTAATCAGCAAGCTCGGACCAGCGCCATACACGTCCTCTACTTGAATTAAAGCAATTTTTTCATGATCGGAAAATCCTCCACGAAATGACGCAGTTATCCGATACGAAACTTTACAAGAAAGCTCCTTGGGAACATCTGGGTCCAAATTCAAGTCAATGACACCAAAGTCTGAATAAACAATTAAAGCGTGTTTAGCAAGTAGATTTAATACCTCAACCGAAACATTTGGATATGTTGTCTCGTCAATTTGTTCACGGAAATCTTCAAAGTAAACATCATTTTTTTTCGTTTTTTCTAGAATGCTTTTTACCTGTTTAGATGCAGTAAAAAATTCTTTGGCCCTCTTACGCACCGCCACCACGACTTCATTTTCTAGCTCGGGTAACAAATAGTTATCGTGAAGAGCCCCAAGAGTTAACACCAGATCAATTACTGGCTGACGTGCAACCATGACAACACACTCTTTGATTGCAACTGATTGAAGCAACTTTTGTGCATCAGTTAGCAGCTTTTGGCATTCGCTCAGTGCAATAAACGGCTTATCAGAAAAATATTTCTCCGTTAATGTTTCATCATCCTTAAAGATTGCGGCAATCGTGTGAATAAATTTACCATCTTCCGCATCCTTGTAGAGCGATCTCTTGGATTTAGCATTTAATTTTTTCTTAATAATAGTTTTCACTTTATTCAGCAACCTTCCCATTAAATACTAAAAGTGCCCATCCAAGCATTAGCAATTGGAGTTTCAATCTACGCTTGGCTGCGTCTGTTAAATCTTTACCTATTGGAACCAAGGTAATGCGTGGGCGCTCACCAAGGCGCTTCATTGGCACACCCAACCGGATCGATCGATGCTGAGCTAATCTGGCGTTTTTCTCAAGATTTATGTGCAGTGGATCAAAAACTATTTCTAAAAAAAATTTACTTGTCTTAAAAATATCAGCAACACTCATCAAACAGCTTTCCCAGCTTTCATTAACAGGTGCATGGATAAACAAATGAAGAACACGTCTCAACTCAGAGTTGCTGCAACGATGCAAGGCCCGAAATAGAGAAGTAAAGTCCACTGTTTTTTCAAAATCAGAAATAGCCACCAATTCCTCGTGATCAAACTCGTCAATGAAGTTCTGAATCAATGCAAAGGCAATACTTCCTCTTTTGGAAACGAAAATCTTTTCTAAAAATTGAGCATTAGAAATGCTGATGCAAGCTCTATCTAATGCGTGAACAGTTTCAAATTTCAACAATCGCACACTCAAGTACTTCACCGCATCAACTACTAGAAGGTTCTGAATCAGCTCGTTTGCGTGAACCGCTTTTTGTAAATTTCTCTTCAACTCAGATCGACTATCAAAAGTTGATTCACTCTCCGAATGATTAGCCAGTGATAGAGCTGGTAATAACCAATGGTCAACACGCCCAGCTTTGTCCCTTTTCGGGCTATTGCGATGCGTCTTTTGCGTGCCCTTAAGCTGACGCAACTGGTTGTTACACGGTCGCTCAAATGCGAAAAGCGACGATAGCGCCATGGCTCGAACAAAGTGATGCGTATAAAAATAAAACAGGATTGTGGTTCTTGGGTGTGAATGCCCAGCCACAGAGCACACCTCATCTACTCGCCATGCGTTTTCTTTTGTATATGCAAAATACTCTTGAAAAGAATTTGGCCCAAGGCGGCCAGCTAACCACCCACTTAATGTTTTTTCCCAATTTGGAAATAAATTGTTGCAAATAGCTTTTGCACGAAAGTGATGAATTCGAAAATTCGTATCTTGACTCGCCAATGACAAGGATTGAGTCATTGACTTATGAAGCCAATTGGCAGAGGCTCCTATCGAATGAGTCTGCGGATCTAAAAACAAAAATTGATCGCTATTTAGGTTTCCATTTCTAAAACAAACACGACTCTTGAGGTGCATAAGTTTCGCCCTAAGGTCACTACTGATGGGAAGAACTCTATGGCTGTGATGTGACTTCAAATGGCTCAAGCCCACGGGTTTGATTACCAAACCGCTTGACATCGTCAACAAGGTTGAACTTGTCAAGCCTGCGCACTCCATCCATCGCATAGGCACCTCTTGCAAAAGAGTGCTTGCTGCGTCGAGTCGAGCCAATTTGAGGCCAACCTCAGAGTTCCATTGCGCGCTTAAATCAATACCTGATCGAAACTCATGAGCTGTAATATGACTCACAGCTGTTACCTTTTGAGGACGTATTTTCTTCTTCCCACGATTAGTGAAGATCTCATTCGGCACAGGGAACCCAGCGCTTCGAAGCATTTTAAAAAACCATGTTGCAGCAGCATGCTGATCTGCATGGCGTCTCGTTGCATCGTGCGATGAGTTTTTTTCTTTGGTTGGGGACACTGCAACAGCAAAGAAGATTTCTGAGATCTCTAAGAAATCAACTTCATTCAAATCTGATGGAGCACAATGAGTTAACGTGACCAATGCGTGTTTCAAAGTGCCCACATACTTTGAAACACTGCTGAACTTTAGTCGGTTGGGATTAGATGTTCTTATTAAATCGTTATTGCACCGTATACATAGGTGTATTGCTTGCGCCCAAGACCCCTCAGCCAATGGCGTTCGTTGCGCTACCGTCAGATCGTAATAATTTGCACACGCTCTGAGCTCTCCCAACCTATTTTTATTGCTTCCAATTTTATTGATGAGACTGTAAATCCAAGCGAACTCTTCATTTGAGTAATCGGTATGTGCAGAATTTTTTACTGTATCTTCCAAATTGCTTGAACTCAAACCTAGAAGTTTTAACGACGAAGTTGTTGTTGGAATTGGAGCAAATTGACGACTTGAATATGCAAGTTGCAAAGTCGTCGGAAGCGACATGCCTAGCCATAAAGTTACTGCCGAGGTCACCAAATCAATAGGGGAATCAATGACATCACGATGCCCAGACGATTCAACAATCGCCCCATTCAACCAATGATCAATATCCATCAACACAGTAACAAGGTCAAATGAATCCGTTACCTTGATGTACTCATTAATGTAAAAGGCTGTTGGTATTTGCAAGGGAATGATCCGATCATGCACATCCCCAAGACGTCTCCATCGAACATGCCAGCCTGACGAGCTCAAAGCAAATGAATCTTTTGCATTTTTAAAGATCATTTCCAAATCGATGGATTCTGTAAGCCCATCAAAAATCAACATGTGAAGCCAAAGTCCTGCCCACTTGCACGATGGACGATTGCCGCAAAGTAACTGATCACGAAGTTTCTTTGTAATGCGCTCCGCTGCGATGTAGCAACTGTCAAACTGCGGCCCAACCAATGCTGCGTCAACCACGTTTCGACTTCTTCGTGCATGTATACAAATGGCATGCACTGGAAGTCTTGTAAAGCGACACTTGAATTCATCCTTTTTTTCAAACCAAGAGGGTGCCACCCAACATTTGAGAATATTCTCCAATTCAACACCTGATGCTCTAATTGCCGAGACCGGTGAGTAGACGGAGGCAGCAGCGGGCATTTCTAAGCCCCTTGTTGCATGCCCAGTGATCACGCGAAGCAAATTGTGATCCCGCTGCTCAACACTCCATTGGGTGATCAGCACATGTCGCATGAAGTTTTTTGACCGTCCGAAATACCTCATAGAGAGATCTTCAATGGCCTTTGCCAAGATTGGCCTTCGCTTGACTACTTGACCATTCATTTCCAGCGTATTGAAGGCACTGGAACTGAATCGATACTCTCCCTGCGCAATTTCATGCCAAACTTCGTTTTTGAAAATTTGTATCTGCTTCACCAAATCTTTGGCCATGGCCTCCTGCGCATATCCAAATATAGTTAATAGTCTTTTAGCTAAGCTTGTCTTAGGAATAAGGCGCGGACCTCTATCCTCTTCTACTTTTTTATCATTCCAATACAAAAGATCACTCGATCCAAAAATAGCTCCATTTGTGATCTCTTCGGGTTTACTCCCTCGTCCTCCCAGACTAAAGACCAACATTGCTAGACTGATTTGGGAGCATTGGTTAAAGCTCTCAATTTTTTTAATCAGTGACTTATTTCCCATAACAATCCGAGAGGCTGAAATTAGCTCACTCAACATTGCATCAAATCCTTTTCTTAAATCATCTTGCGTTGGATTTTTTCCATAAAACTGAAATGCTTCGGTGACTACACATTGAGCAGGTCCTAATCCAAGGTATGCAAAAACTTGATTGCAGGACTTTTCTAGATCCTTCAAGTTTGGGTGGAAGTAGTGAAGTATGTTTCCATTCACCAGCCTTGGCGATAAACCGCAAACAGCTGCCACTAAATTGTTTCCAAGCACATCCAAGTAAACATTTCCAATGGACTTGATCCACTTCCCAGCCCAAGCCTTAAGATTTACGTCGCTGCATTTTTTTAGTTCTTCGCCGTGTTTCGCCTTGAGAACTTTCCAACGCGTTGCACCTGGCTCTACACCGAACAAATCCGACAAGTACACAGCGTAGTGGCTTACAAGTTGCCGCTTTCTTAATTCTTCAGCAACCACAAGGGGTAGAGGTAAAACAATTTGCTTTTCATCCACGTGACCAATATCTACCAGCTTAAGCATTCTTCCCATGTTGAAACAAATGCACCCCTGATCAACGTCTACTCGAATGTCATCAGCATTCACTAAAGATACATTCATGAGCACATGAAAGGGAAAAGGTAATGAAGTTTGCAGCAAAGCTAATAAATTCGCATCCTGTTCATCTGCACTAATATGATCAGGATTTTTACAACGAAGAATCAAGGACTTCGTGATCTGAGAGATGTGCTCTGTGGGGATTGAGTCCTTGTTACTTATCCCCAACCGTTGCAAGCGAGTTTGGTACTTAAGCCCCGACATCAAATACTTCATCACCGAATCACCGCGCGCGAACTTCTTTTGTATTCGCTTATGAACGGCCTTTTCGGTCGGAGTTGCGAAATCAACTCCAACTTTTTTCAACCGTGAATTCGCAGACGCTTGAGCCTTTAAAGTTATGTTCTCTACAACTTTTGGAGATCCTAAATTTTTCCTAATTTCATCAATCGTCCTTTGATTTTTTAGCACAGGTGTTGGTGAGCTGAGAATTGGCTCAATATATTTCGCTAAATCTTGGGCTGCCGCTTGCTTAATTAATGGCAGATGATCAGAAAACCGAGTTTTTTTGCTCTCTAATCCATCAACGATGCACTGCCAACCTGTTGGATGCATTGCTTGAGGCGAAGCGTTTACTAAAGATTTGTAAAGCTGCGTGATCCCACTCAGGATTGCGACTGGTAAGACCTTACCTTGTGCTGCATAAAACACAATGGAATGCAAATACAGCTTATCAACAGCATTCCTATTTGAATACTTCGCTTTTTTTCTTGCGTCACAGCAAAGCTCCTGCAGCCTGACATATTTGTAACTAAGGTCCTTTGCTGTTGCATTCTGACCATGGGGTAAATTGCAACAATTCACCGCATCTATACAAACTTCAATTTCCTTTTCCCACGGCGAGTCTTGTAGCGTTACTCTCGCACAGTCTTTGAGCATGTACAAATAAGCCAAAGCGCCGCCGCCTGTAGGTGACCAGGGCAAAACACTAAAAAACATGTGGCCCAAAATCTGCTCCCAAGACAATGGAACAGTCCTACTAGGATTGAATTTTTTAGGTAACCAATCAACAGACATGCAATAGCTTCGTAAGATATTGCAAACTATCCGATTAAATTCAATAGCTAATTTGTGTTTAACTTAAAAATTAAACAAGTTCTACTTTACAACTTGACTCCTTAGGTCATTGTCGATGAAACGCCAATCAGACAGCCGACATCAAACCCTCGAGCTTGACTGCATCGGCACAAAATGCACGAATCCCATCTGCTAGCTTTTCTGTCGCCATTGCATCGTCATTGAGTGCATAGCGGAATGAGACTTCTGAATGATGAATCTGCGGCAAATCCAAATTCATAGCAGCGGATGCGCTTAGAGCTTGTTTCAACGGGTCAATCGATGCCCCTAACTGCATCAATAGCTCGGGAGCAATGGTCAACAAATCGCAACCAGCCAGTGCTGTGATTTGCCCCATATTTCTAAAACTCGCTCCCATAACCTCTGTTTTTACGCCATTGCGCTTGTAATAGTTGTAAATATGACGCACAGATTTCACGCCAGGGTCGTTTGCTTGAGCGTTATCGGCTTCGACCCATGCACTTCCAGCTGATTTTTTGTACCAGTCATAAATACGCCCCACGAAGGGGGAGATAAGTTGCACTTTTGCATCCCCACACGCCACGGCTTGAGCAAACGAAAACAACAAGGTCAGGTTGGTGCGAATGCCTTCGCGTTCTAGCTCGGCAGCGGCTTGAATACCTTCCCAGGTGGACGCGATTTTGATGAGCACGCGTTCCCGCTTCACGCCCTGCGCTTCGTACAGCGCCATGATGCGCTTGGCACGCGCCACCGTGGCGGCTGTGTCAAAGCTCAAACGGGCATCCACTTCGGTGGACACGCGACCAGGAATGGTGGCCAAGATTTCGCAACCAAAACGCACCAACAAGCGGTCAATCTGCACGTCCATAGCCTCTTTGCCGTAGGCCGCCACGGTGGCTTTGAGCAAGGGCAGGTATTCGGGCTTTTGCACCGCTTTCAGAATCAGCGATGGATTGGTGGTGGCGTCTTGCGGCTGGAACTGGGCGAGTTGCTTGAAGTCGCCAGTGTCGGCCACGACGGTGGTGAATTGCTTGAGGGCGTCGAGTTGGTTCATAGCTCGAATTATCAGGCGTATGGGCCACCCAAAGGCCTCCACTAGGGGAATGGGATAATTTCAACATTATGAAAATTTCGACACAACGCGCAATCGATCGCTGGGTAGGCCAAGCGTTGTGCGCACTGCTCTCTGGCTGGTCCAAACTCTTGGCGGTGCTCGCACCCAACGCTCGCCAACACCGCAATTCCACGCCACGCATTTTGGTGATTTTGTTGTCGGAAATGGGCTCTGTCGTGTTGGCCAAAGCCATGTTCGACCACCTCAAAGCCAAGCACCCAGGCGCTGACCTGCATGTGCTGCAACTCAAGAAAAACCAAGGCGTGATGCGCTTGTTGGGCTTTGTGCCTGAAGCCAATTTGCATTCACTGGATGACTCGTCACTTGGCTCTTTGCTGCACGACCTGCGGCACACCACCCGCAACCTGCGCGCGTTGCAGTTGGATGGCGTGATGGACTGCGAACTGTTCTCGCGCATCAGCGCCTTGCTGAGCTACGCCTGCGGCGCCCGTGTGCGCGTGGGCTTCACCGCACACACACAAGAAGGTTTGTACCGCGGCAGCTTCATCAATGCGCCTGTGCCTTACAACACCTACCAACACATCAGCCTGCAGTTTGTCGGCTTGGCCAAGGTGATGGAAGCCGCGTTGCAGTGGACGTCAGCCCAACTGCACGACACCGCCACACGCCCGCTCACGCGCTTTGTGTTGCCTGCCACTCAACGCAGCCTACCCCAGCTACCTGTGGACGCGGCTGAGTTACAAACCTTCCAAGCCCGCTTGAAGGCCGACTTTGCCAGCTTCATGGGCAACTCCAAACGTGTGCTGCTGTACGTGAGCGGCGGCGCTTTGCCCATTCGTGCATGGCCCGAAGACAGCTACATCGCGCTGGCCAAAACCCTCATTGCCAACGGTTGCGCCGTCGGTGTCATTGGCCTGCCCGAAGACACGCCTCAAGCCCAACGCGTGCTGCACGCTGTGAACAACCCACTGTGCATTGGCCTGACGGGCTACACGCGTAACTTGCGCGAGCTGCTCATGCTGTTTCACAACGCCGAGTTGCTGGTGACCAACGACGGTGGCCCCGGCCACTTTGCCAGCCTCACCCCCATAGATGTGATTGCCTTCTTCGGTCCTGAGACAGGCCGCTTGTATGGGCCCATCAGCGAGCGCGCTACGGTGCTCGAATCGGGCATGGCCTGTTCGCCTTGCTTGACCGCCTACAACCACCGCGACAGCTTTTGCGACGGCGACAACCAGTGCCTCAAAGTCATCACCGTGGCAGAGGTTGAAAAACTGGTACTGCACAAATTGCAACTCACCGAATGACCACTCAGACATTGACCGACAGCAGCGCCTCTTGCGTGCAAACCATGTTGGCGCGTTGGCGCTACATCAAGTTTGGTTTGGTGGGTGCCAGCGGCACGGTGGTGAACTTGGCCGTGTTGTACCTGTGCCAAGAGTTTTTATTGGCCACCATCGCCTCGGGCGAGCAGCGCTTGTATGCCTCGTTGGCCATTGCCATCCTGCTGGCGACCGTGAACAACTTTGCGTGGAACCGTTTGTGGACATGGCGTGACCGCCAAGCCGAGTTTCATGGCGGCATTGCCACGCAGTTTGTGCGTTACGGCCTCGCGTCATGGCTGGGTACCAGCGTGCAATACATCTTGACGCTGTGGCTGGCCCAACATGTGCACTACCTGCTGGGCAACGTGTTGGCCATTGTGTTGGCCAGTGTCATCAACTACTTTGCCAACGACTGGTGGACCTTCAAAGGTAACCCGCGTGAGGTGTCGGACGACGAACGCACCCAGCGCTACCAAAGCATCACTCTTGGATTGCTGGCGTTGGCCGTGTTGGTTTACATGTTTGACTTGGGCGGTGAAAACATCCCCCGCAACGGCGACGAACTGGTCTACACCCACATTGCTTTCAAAACATGGCTGCAAGCGCAAAGCACGGGCGCTTGGCTGCCCTTGGCGTCTGAGCTAGACCACATGCGCAACACCAAACCACCGCTGCTGTTTTGGCAAGCCATGGTGGTGCCTTGGCTGGGCCTTGAATGGAAACTGCTGTGGCTGCGTGTGCCCAGTTTGCTCTACACGCTCGCCAACACTGCGCTGGTGGTGTGGGCTGCACGCGCCTTGGCGACCGACTGGCTGCGCCACAAGACCGAGCCAACGCCCTTCCCCAAAGTGCTGAACGCCAACACGCTGGGCTTGATGGCGGGCTTAATTTTCTTGGGCTGCTTCAGCACCTACCGCTATGGCCGCCCCTACCTAACCAGCGCGATTGAAACCTTCTGGATGAACCTGCCGTTTTGGTGGCTGCTTTGCCAAGTGTTGCGTGCGCGCAGCCAAGGCGTGCAAGGCGACCACTTCAAACCGGCGCACAGCTTGTTTGCGATAGCGGGCATCAGCTGGGGCATGGTGGCCTTGTACAAATCGTTTGTGCTGATTGCACCGTTGGCAGCCACGCTGTTCATCAGTTTGTGCTGGCTCAACCACACCGCTTGGCGCACATGGTTTGTACGCGTGACCTTGAGCACCGTGTTTGCACTGGGCATGTTTGCACTGTGGTTTGTGGTGGACCCAGACCCCATGAGCGTGTGGCGCGAGTTTGTGGTGGGCGAGAACTGGGGCAAGGTCAGCGCTGGCGGACCCAGCTATTTGCACACTGCGTTTGTGGGTGGTTTCAGCATTTGGATACAGGCCTTGGGCTTGCTGCAAAACGGCGCGATGCTGGGCCCCCTCATCATGGGCATGGCCATTTGGGGCTTGTTTCAAATGCGCCCCGCTTGGCGCGCACGCCTCAGCGGCGTGGTGCAGCCACAAGCGGTGTTGTGGATTTATGCGTTGCTGCTGAGTGTGTTTTTCATGGTGCCCAGCCAACGCTCGGCGCGTTACCTCATTCCCCTCATGCCCGTGATGAGCGTGTTGTGCGCCATCTGGCTGTGGCGTTTGCCCCAGTGGGCGCAACGCACAGCCATGGGATTGGGCACCGTATTTAGCTTCATGGGCTTGGGCTTTTTGGGTTTGTTCTTGTGGGCCGGTTGGCGCATTGACCTGTACCCGCTGTGGGGCCGCTTGGGCTTGTTGCTGATTTTGGCTTTGCAGGTGTTGGCCTTGCTGCGCTTGTTTGGCACCTTGTTCTCACGCGCGAGCGCGACAACGTTAGAAGCCAGCTGGATTTGGTTGTTTAGTTTGGTGCTGAGTCTGTTTGCATGGTTTGGCATGCTCAGTGCGCCGCTGCACACCGCGTCCAACACCTACGCCCCCGACGTGGTGGCCCAAGTGCAAGGCGCCAAACTGGCCACACCCAGCAACTTCAATGGCGACTTTGAGCGTTGGCGCTTTTTGATTCCAGGCGTGGGTCGCATCACGCCTTATATGGACCATGAACCCAACGAAGACACCGACATCGCACAACGCCTGAAAAACTTTGACGCAGTCGTGGTACACCGCTATTGGAGCGAAGCAGCCCCTGATTGCGAAAAAGCCCACTGTCAAATTTTGGCGCAACGCATTGGATTGCGCGGCCGTCATGCGTCAGGGGAAATCAACCTGACAAGTTTGCAAACACCAGAGCGTGTGATGTTCTGGCGCGAATACTTGCTGGTGAAGAAGAAGCCTTAAGCAGTCCGTGACGCACGCCATGTGCGCCACAGCTGCACATGCAAGGCCAGCCACACGAAGGGGTCGAGCAGCGCGTCCCACACATTGCCCGTCGGCAAACGCAGCAGCATATACGTGGCCAACACCGCCACAGCACTCCACAGCCAACGCTTGGGCACCCGAGCCCACAGCAGCACAGCAGCTGTCACGGCCAACGCCAGCCACAAACCCGCAGACTCAAAGCCCAGCGCATACAGCTGGGGGTTAAAGAACGCGGGCCAATAGTTCAAGGTGTCCACCACCAAAGCCCAACCCAGCAACACGCCTAGCAAGGCCACGGGTGTGGGCGTCGTCGCCACGGGCTCGCGCAGCTGAAGCACATCGGCCCAGCACCACAAAGCCCAAGCCACCAGCACCAAGCTCGGCGTTTGAAACGCCAAGGCCAAATAACCTGCGGCATCGGTGTGCGGCAAAAGCATCACCACCCCCACCACTGCGGCTGGCCACACAGTGGCTTTGAAACAGCACGTCAAACGCAGCACCGCTGCAGACACCACCAAAGCCCAAGACAGGGTCACCCACAGGGGCAACAGCACCGCATTCGGCATCACAGCATGGGTCATCTGCAATCCATTCATTGGGCACTCCCAGCGGCGCACCGCAACTGTTTGAAGGCAATCGCTTTGCGCATGTGGGTGTAGCTCAACCACACATCGGGTTGCATGTGGTTTGTTGCTGCGCCTTGTGGCACTTCAATCAAAGTAGGGTACGAATACTCGTCGGCTTTCACGCCATCAATCAAAGTGCGCGTGGTCCACGACAGCGGCAAGTTGGCTGAAGTGCTGAGCAACAACACCTCACGGCCTCGGCCTGCGGGGTTGTGCGCCAACATCACGCCGCCAGACGACAAACGCAAAGCGGCAATCGACGCGCCGGGGTTAGAGAGCGACAAATTGCCCACATCTTGCCAATGCGCACCTGCGTCCAAAGTTTCTGAGTGGGCCACCCTTTCAGTCGGGCTGTAGTCACGCATGAAGGCCGACCAGTGTGTGGGCGAATGCGCCACCAAGGTGGGCTGCAACACCTCGCGGCGCTGCGTGATGCGGGTGATGCTTTGTATCTCACCCTCGGCATTCAACCGCACCGCCACGCCGTACTTGATGCCAATTTCAAAATACAAAGGCAGTACCGCACCGCCGTCTGCCAATGGCAGAGGCACCGTGCGCACCAAGGTGCTGGTGTTGAACGCCGGCACCAACGCCGTGAGCGGCAAGGTGCGCACCACCTTGAACTGCATGGGGGTCTGTTCGGTCAAATGCACCACGCGCGAAGCAGCCCAGCCGCCCAAGCCCGTGGCCACCACAAACAAATGCAAACGTCCTGTCGCATCGGCCCACGCCACGGGGTTGCCAATGCGGCGAATTTGAATGCCTAGGTCTTTGCCCACGGTGTGCCGGTTCACCACCCACTGCGGCGCGTCCCAAGTTTGGGTGGCGCGGTCAAACGTGGACGAGGCAATTTGCACATCAGCTCCGCTTTCGCGTGTGCCTGCAAACCAGAATGCGGCCAAGGCTTTGCGTGTATGAAGCGGATGTGCAGAAGAAAATGCCACCAAGCTGCTGGCATGCGCAGCGGGCACGCCCTCGGGCATGGGAATCAAACCTTCTCGCACCACACGGTAGTCAGCACAGGCTTGGCCATCGGCGGCAAGCGCTGGCACAACAGCCAAGGGCGCTGCGCTGGGTGACGATGAACCGCGTAAACCTGCATCGCACAAGGCCACTGCAAGCAGCAAGAAAAGGCCAAGTCGTGTGGGTATGTTCATGCAAAAATTCTAACTTGGCACTACAGTTCCCCTATGCAACAAACCACAGTTAAAAAAGTTTTAGTCCTCGGCGGCAGCGGCTTTGTCGGCCGCCATGTGTGCTCGCGTTTGAGCCTGCAACACCACCAAATCACGGTACCCACCCGCCGCCTGCCAGCGCGTCACATCCAAATGATGCCCGGCGTGACCGTGGTGCAAGCCGATGTGCACGATGCCAAACAACTTCAAGCCTTGGTGCACGGACACGATGTGGTCATCAACCTCATCGCCATCTTGCACGGCACCGAAGAAGAATTCACCCACGCCCATGTCACCCTGCCCGCCAACTTGGCACGCGCATGCCACGCTGAAAACGTCACTCGCCTGATTCACATCAGCGCCTTGGGGGCCGACGTGCACGGCCCATCGATGTACCAACGCAGCAAAGCGCGCGGCGAGTTGGCATTGCTGTCAGCCGCTGAAAAAGCCCCACTGGGTTTGACCCTGCTGCGCCCCAGCGTCATCTTTGGCAAAGACGACAAGTTCATCAACTTATTTGCCAGTCTGCAAAAGATTTTTCCCGTCATGCCGCTGGCCGGTGCGCACACACGCTTTCAGCCAGTGTGGGTACACGACGTGGCGCAAGCCATCGTGCATTGCGTCAACACATCGAGCACCGAAGGCCAAGTGTTTGAACTCTGTGGCCCTGACATCCTCACACTCACCGAGCTGGTGCAGCTCGCGGGTCGTTGGGTGGGCAAAGAGCGCCCCGTCATCTCGCTGCCCTACGCCATCGGTTGGCTGCAAGCACTGTTGATGGAGTTCGCGCCCGGCCCCACGTTGATGAGCCGTGACAACTTGGACTCGATGAAGGTCAACAACATCGCCAGCCCACATGCGTTGGGTTTGCGTGCGCTGGGCATTCCTGAACCAAAGTCCATCAAACGTTTGTTTGTGCCGGGTCACTGATGAAAACCTACCTGGTCGGCGGTGCGGTGCGCGATGCCCTGATGGGCCTCGCGGGTTCTGACCGCGACTGGGTGGTGGTGGGCGGTACGCCCGAGGCTTTGGTGGCACAAGGCTACCAACCCGTGGGCCGCGACTTTCCGGTGTTCTTGCACCCCGACACGCACGAGGAATACGCCCTCGCCCGCACCGAACGCAAAACTGCACGCGGCTATCACGGCTTTGCGGTGCATGCATCGCCCGATGTGACGTTAGAAGAAGACCTGGCCCGACGCGACCTGACCATCAACTCCATCGCCCAAGACGAACACGGACACCGCACCGACCCCTTTGGTGGCGAACGCGACATCACCGCCAAAGTGCTGCGCCACGTGACCGAAGCATTCCGCGAAGACCCTGTGCGCATCCTGCGCTTGGCCCGATTCGCGGCGCGCTTTGCTGATTTCACCGTCGCACCTGAGACGATGACGCTCATGCGTGAGATGGTGGCCGAGGGTGAGGTAGACGCTTTGGTGAGCGAGCGTGTGTGGCAAGAGCTGTCGCGTGGCCTCATGGGCGCCAAGCCATCACGCATGCTGCAAGTGCTGCGTGAGTGCGGCGCCTTGCAACGCCTGCTACCTGAAGTCGACAAGCTCTACGGTGTGCCCCAACGCGCCGAATACCACCCTGAAATTGACGCCGGCATTCACCTAGAAATGGTGCTCGATGCATCGGCTCGCATGAACGCGCCCCTCGAAGTGCGCTTTGCCTGCCTGTGCCACGACCTCGGCAAAGGCACCACACCTGCCGACGTATTGCCCCGCCACATCGGCCACGAGCAACGCAGCGAAAAACTCACCCGCGCACTATGCACCCGTTGGCGCGTACCCGTGGAATGCAAAGAGTTGGCTGAACTGGTGGCGCGTGAGCACGGCAATATCCATCAGAGCTTGGGCTTTGGTGCGGAGGCTGTGCTGCGTTTGCTGGTGCGTTGCGATGCGATGCGCAGACCTGAACGGTTTATGTTGGCTTTGCAAGCGTGCGAATGTGATGCGCGTGGACGTTTGGGTAAAGAAGATGAGGCTTATGCACAAGGGCCTCGGTTGGCTTTGTTGTTAAAGGCGGCTCAGTCGGTGGACAGCGCGGCTGTGAGTGCGCAGGCTTTGGCCGAAGGGCTCACAGGACCAGCTGTGGGCGCACGCATTGATGCGGCCAAGTTGAAGGCCATTGCTGCTGCGCTTTAAAAGCTGCGGGGTTGTTTGGGGGCTGTTGGTGTTTTGTTTGCCGTGGTGCAGTGCGGAAAGTGGGGCACATCGAAACGGCAAGGGCGGTAACCGCTCTGCTCCGCCGTCGCTGACGCGCCTAATGTCGCTGCCGCGGTCACCGCCCTTGCCGCTTCGCTGCTTTGGGCTCGCTTTGCATTGCATCTCACGCAAGCTGTTTTGCTACGAATACTCAGATAACTCACGCGCTCAACATTTAATAAAACCAGTTCT
>CANGOY010000017.1 GCA_947455585.1 Comamonadaceae bacterium | reverse complement strand
GCTATCGTTGATCACGTTATCTAGCGACTCCAATTGAACGTTGTATTGCGACGCTTCAGCTGAGATGGTGAGGATGAAGTCATCCATCATGTGAAGCAGTGCTTGTGCGTGATGGTTGATTTTTTTGCGCTGTTCGCTGGCGTTGGCGAGTTCGGTTGATTTTCTTGTCACCGACATGATGGATGCGATGGGTGTACGCATGTCGTGCGACAAAAATTGCAGTGCTCTGTCACGTTGTGTTTGCGATTGGCGTAACTCGGTGATGTCCATCAGTATCAGCAGGCGAAAGTTGCTACCTATTTGCGAGTCGATGATGGCTGTTTTTAGGACGAAATCTCGCTGACCCAGCAGGGTTGTTAATTGAAATAAGGCTTGTGCTTTGGGGCTATTTTTTTCATGTTTAGAGTTGGCAACCGCAGAGGGCGGGATACCTAACTGGTGGAGAGCCTCTGTTAAATGGTCGCCCGTTTTGAGGTTCGGCAAGGCTAATTGTGAGACCCTTTGGTTGCTCAGCAATAGCTTGTCTTGCGCGTCAAAAATCAAAACGGCGTCTGGCATTTCATTGACGATGGCAGATAAAAAATCTAACTCTGCGCGTGCTGAATCTACGGCGTGGTCGAGTAATTTGGCGTATTGAAGTACGACTTCGCGTGAGGGCGCTACTGTTTGGCTGGCACGCTTTGTCGATTGAAACTGTTGCAGATACGCCGCTTTGTCTTCCACCAAATCAACGATGGCTTCTAGTCGTCGCCAAGCCCATAGAGGTTGTACCAACACTGCAATCAGTACAAAGGGAACGGGGTCGACCCAATAGTCTGCATGTGTCAGTAATGCGTAACTCATCAGCACACCGCCAAGCATCATGGTCGCCGCCAATATCAGCGCTTGGCGAGGTTGGAACAGCACCAAGCTTTGAAGCATGGCAAGCAGCGGAATGAGTGTGAGTCCAAAGAGTGTCCAAGGTGTCGCTTCGTCAATCAATGCGTTGTTCAATGAGGCGTTGAGCACGCTTGCCAAAATGGCAACGCCGGGTGTGCTGGCGTTGTTTTTCCCTGAATACAGCGTCGGATAACGGTCGCCTAAGCTGGGGGCTGTGACACCAATCAATACGTATTTGTCTTTGAGCAATGTTCTGCTGATATGGCTGTCGATGGCGTCCACAAGGGAAATCATTGGAAAACCAATGCGGGGGTCTACCATTCGAAATCGGCGATATTCGTGCGAACTGAATGACTTGGCGGATTTTGATTCCTCTTTTGCATGAAGTGCTAGCGAGAAATGGAGCCAGTCTTGTTCATGGGTTTGAATGCCTCGAATGACGCCATCTGCATCAAACGACAAGTTAATGTGGCCCAGTGCTGCTGCATTTGCCAGCGGGTCAACTGGGTGCGTGACTTGCAGTGCAGATGGGTTTTCCTCTCGGACTTTGAAGGCCAATGGCAACACGGTTTGGTGATGCTCCATGCTTCTAGCTAGGTCCATATCGTCACTTGTCGAATCTAAGAATAACAAGTCAAACCCGATGGCCTTGGGGCGACAACAGCTATCGCTTAGACGATCTAACAGTTTGGTGTATTGTTTGCGCTGAAGTGGCCAGCCGCCTAATTCTTGCAGTGAACGATCGTCGATTGAGACGATGACAATGTTCTGAGTCGCTCGAAAACCTTGTAAACGCATGAGGTGGTCATACAGCACATTGCCCATTGGGCGAGCGATGTCTGCAAAGACCAGTAATGCTAAAAGTGCCAACGCAATTGCTGTGGTGAGCAACCATTCGTGACGTAGGCGTTTTGCGCGTTGGCTGTGGTCTGTCACGGCAAGGTGGTTGTGAGGGCAATGAGGTCGAAGGAGCCGGATTGTTTGCTTCTACTCGGTTCATCTGTAGATGCGTTCGCGATTGTTTGTGTCGTGACGTATGACATGCTCCAGCTGTAATGCCCTGCAGGTAAACCTTCTAGCGTGAATCGACCATTGTGGGCTTGCAGTTCTTTCGTTGATACCAATTCTTGCGTGGACCCAGACACGTGCCTGATAAGGGCAAATGTGATGGCAGCGCCTTCAGCTAACGGCGTTTCAAACACAGCTTTGCAGCGGTTTGATTTTGTATCACTCGGTACGGCGCAAAAACCATATTCACGCGTGGCTCCTACCAGTCCCGTGTGAGAGACGGCGGCGACTTGGTAAAAGGCTGCTTCTTGACTGAGCTTTGAGGTGATGACTTCAGGGGTTTGTAATATTTGCGAGGTACGTTCACCCAGCAAATTGGCACTTTTCGAACCGGTCACCACATAGTGATGGGCTTGAGGCCGACTAATCAGTTTGATGGCATAAGCACCTTGCGTGCGTTGAATCACTTCCGCCCGTTCAAAAATAGGTGCATTTAGTAACTTTTCAACGGGCAGGGCTTTGCCCGATTTATCGAAAGGCACACCTTGTCCTTTTGTAATCTCATTCGATTGCGAGTCGTTGACACCCATGGCCTTCACAATGCCGCCAATGACTTCGAGTTGTCCTGTTTGGTCGGCAGATGTGTAGCCCACGCGAAACTCGGTGCCGCGTACGCCTGTGACTGACAAGGGGGTTCGCACTTCAAAAGGGGTGGTTTGTGCACGCCCTTTGTAGACCTCTAATTCAATGCGACCACGCACCAAATCAAGTCGTACTTCAGGTGCTGTTTCTAATGCATTTTTTCGTAAAACAGAAAGTCTGATCGCCGCGCTGGAGGGCAGTCGAATGATGGAGCTGTCTTCGAGTAACAGGGATGCATGGCATTCAGCCGGAATATCAATGATGGCTCCTTCGTTGAGCAGGCTTCCCACGACCAGTGGTTTGGGTGGTGTGCCTGTCCGAATCATGTGTGCGCAGGATAGACTCATGACGGTGGCTTGCGAAGGGCTTTGTTTCGCTGCTTGGCGCGGGATTTTTAAGAGCTCTCCTGTTGGCAACAAATCGATGCTTCGCAGGTAGTTAAGCGCTCGAATTGCCTCTAGATCGGCAGGTTGTCGTAGATACTTTTTCGACAACTGAGTTAGCGTGTCACCCGTTTGTATTTTGTAAACAATCGGTGGTGGATCTATGGCGTTGTCCAGTTGCTGCGCATGTGTGGATGTGACGAGAAAAATTACGCTCAGCCAGCGTATCCATGTATTAAGCATCCTCAGCCCCATTCACCGCCATCAGGCGATAGCCAAAACCATAGATGGGCTTGAGTCTTAAATTTGGTGCAGTCGCAGCAAGGTTGAGCTTTTTACGCAACCAAGAAACATGGACATCGAGCGAGCGTGAAAGTGCATCGCCTTCGCCACCCCATACTTCTTGCATGAGTCGTTCACGAGAGACTGCACGCTCATGGTTTTCAAACAGAAACAATGCGAGCTTAAATTCCTTTTCTGACAAGTTGATGCAATCGTTTTCGAAATGTACCGAGTTGTCGAGCTTGTTGAATGTGTAATTCAATAACTTGCGAGTGGTTTCTTGATTGTTTCGATCTGGGTAGGTTCTGCGTAGCAAGGCTGTGATGCGCGCTGAAAATTCTTGCGGTCGGACCGGTTTTGTGCAGTAGTCATCTGCCCCTGCAGTGAGGGCTTCGATGATGTCTTGTTCATCGGTTCGGCTTGTGAGAAATAGGACGGGCGTTTTCAGTCCGCGTACGTTGCGGATGTGCTTGAGAACTTCAAGTCCTGACCCACGAGGAACCCGCCAGTCGAGGACAAATAGGTCAATGGTGTCTCGGCCAATGGCCTTCATCATGTCTGCACCATTGCTGAACAAGCTGGTTGTATGGCCTGCTTTTTCAATGATTTCGCAGACATGTTGCGCGAGATGAGGCTCGTCTTCTAAAACTCCGATGTACATAAATCGATTTTAGAAGGTTGCCAATATGACTTTGCGCAACTGGGGCGTGACCTCCGGCATGACGCCAAACCATGCCTCAAAAGCTGGGCGAGCTTGATGCAGCAACATGCCGAGTCCGTTGACAGTGGTGTTGCCGCGCATGCGTGCCGCCGCGAGAAGTGGGGTTTCAAGTGGGATGTAAATGGCATCGGAGACCAAGGCACTGGTGGGAAGGCGGTCAAGCTCGATGTCAAGGGCTTCTTCGCCGCGCATGCCTTGGTTGGTGGTGTTGACCAATAGGTTCGCATTTGCTAATGCCTCGCTTCGGTCCGACCAATTGAGCGCTGTGACGTGCGTTCCGAACTCTTGTGCCAATTCCTCTGCTTTGCTGTGGGTTCGGTTGAGAACGCGAATCTCAGTCGCGCCAGCGTCCAGCAGGCTGACGATGATGGCGCGAGCTGCGCCGCCAGCGCCCAGAACAACACATGGCCCAGCATTGGCGTGCCATGTCGGTTGGGCTTCGCGCAGACTTTCGATGTATCCAAATCCGTCGTTGTTAAATCCATGTAGCGCGCCATCGGGTTGCACCACGATGGTGTTGATGGCGCCCATTCGTGTGGCAAGCGGGTCTACCCAGTCCATGTATTTCATGGCTTCTACCTTGTGTGGAATCGTGATGTTGGAGCCCGCCAGTCCTAGTGCCTTGATGCCTTGAATGCCAGCTTCCAAATGATTAGGGTGAACCGCGAAAAGTCCGTAAACACCCCGCAACCCGTGTTGTTGAATCCAGTAGTTATGAATGAAGGGGGAGCGTGAGTGGGCGACTGGCCAACCCATGACGCCTGCCGTGATGAAAGTGTTGTTCATGGTGATGAGTGATGCTGCCGCCTAATGGTAGCGAATGAGTCGGGCTCCAATTTGGACGGGGTGATGGGGACTGATTAGGAAGCACATTCAAAAAATACGCTAAGTGGTTGCATTAAATGAACTTTTTTCACAAATAAACAACAGTAAATTTCCATAAATGTGGTTTTTGATGGTTTATTTGCTAAAATTTAGTGAAGGAGTCCATATGTCTAATCAATCAGATTCGCTCGAAAGTGTTGTTATCGGTGACGGCGTTGTCGTTAAAGGTACGTTCACTGTTCCATCAAAAGCCATTATCAATGGCGTCATCGAAGGTGATTTAACTGCAGAAGAGGTGTTGATCGGCCCAACCGGCAAGATCACAGGCCGCGTTTCTGCGAAAGTCATCGATGTGCGTGGCCAGCTCCACAACACCATCATTTCAGAGAAGAGCTTGATTGTTCGCTCTACTGGCAAGATCGCCGGCAAAGTTCAATACTCAGAAATTGAGATTGAAAAAGGCGGTGAAATCGAAGGCACATTGAGCCAAGATGCCAATGGTCCTGTGATCAACGTTGGTGGCGCGGCCGCATAACTTTGTTGCAATTGACATGCTGCGCCGACTGATTACTGCTGCTCGTTTACTGCCTGGGTTTGTTTCCAGCGGTTGGACACGCCAGTACGAAGATGCGCGCATCATTCTTGAGCAGAATGGCGATCTTCATTACCTCAATCTCAGCGCTCGGATGCAGCGCATTTTGGTGCGCGGCGGCATTTTGGCAACTGGTGCCATGTTGGTGGCGATTGGGATTTTGTTGGTGACCAGCATTAGTTTGATGTTAAGCCGCTCAAAGTTAGAACGTTCGCACGAGGAGGTCTACAGGGCGTTGCTCAGTAGTGCTTCTGATGCCGAAGGCGTTGACCAATTAACCATGAATGATGAGCAAATGGTTGCATTGGCGCAAACGATCCGGGATCGCGATATGAGCATTCGCCGTTTCGTTGATACTTCTATGGTTGCGGTTTCTCAAGAAAACGTAACCATGAAGTCGCAACTTGAATCTTCTGGCTTGACGGAAAAAATCGTCAAAATCATTCAGCAGAACGCGGCGAATGGTGGCTTTAATTTAGAGGACGACGTCAAGAGTAATCCTTTGCTGCGAGGCAAAGTTGCTGATGAGTTGTCTACGAATCGTGGGTTGCGTGAGGTTTTGTACGCATTACCAAGCGTGATGCCTATTCCTAATTACAGCGTAACCTCTGATTTCGGCGTGCGGCGTCATCCAATTTCTGGTCAAACGCACTTCCATACGGGCTTAGACATGTTGAGCCAAACAGGGGATGAAAAAGTTCATCCTGTGAAGCCTGGTGTGGTTGTGTTGGCGCAGTTTCATACGCAATACGGAAATACAGTTGTTGTTCGCCACACAAATGGTGTCGAGTCTCTCTACGCACATTTGGCAAATATTGAAGTGAAGTTAGGTGACAAAGTCACTAACGAATCTGTGTTGGGTAATATTGGCAGCACAGGTTCCTCGTCGACAGGTAAGCACCTGCATTTGGAAATTTTGATTGGCGGATATCCAGTCAACCCACAAAAAGTCATACGGACGGCACAATATGTTCAACAAATCCAAAACCAACAACGTTAATTTGTCACAAGTTATCACACCTGAATCGGTCGAAGAAGACGAGCATGTGGAAGACTTGGTTGAAGAAGAGTCGACACAACCGGTCGTTTCTTCTGTTCCCACTCCAACAACACCAACTCAGCGAAATAGCATGATGGACATGATTTCAACTACTGCCACAAAACCTTCAATTTTGAGCGAAGGTTTCTCCTTCCGCGGTGAAATCACCGCGAAGGGCGCCATTCATGTGGAGGGCGCTTTGAATGGTCAAATTCAGGTGGATGAACTCACAATTGGTGCACGCGGTCAAGTCGAAGGGGTCGTGACATGTAGCAGCTTGCATATCAAGGGCAAGTTTTCTGGCACAGCGACTTGCAACGAGCTGATCGTGACTTCTTCCGCTTCAGTAGACGGTCATGTTGTTTATCAAACCTTGTCTGTCCAGAAAGGCGCGTCCATCAAGGGCGAGCTGTTACTCGTTAAGTAATTGACAGGGTCGGCATCTAGCATTATTTGTTTATGAGCCAAGAAGAACTTTGCATCAACGGTGAATTGTTGCGTTTGCGTCGAGAAGCCCGCGGCTGGGTTTTAAGCGACATGGCCACGCGTGCGTGCATGTCCGTGAAGCAAATTCGTCAACTAGAAGACGGTGGTGTGAGTGCTTTTTACAGTCTTGCCGTAAAAGCGACAGCCGCCAAAAAAGTTGGCGCCCTGTTGGGCGTTACCAGTGAAGAGGTCTTTGGCCTTGTGCAGCTGGTAGATGAGGTTGAACTTGATTCTGTTCAAGTCGATGATGCAATTTCAGTGGCCCAAGAGGTCGTTGAACCAGCACCAATTCAGACAATTTCGCAAGAAGCAACAGCTCAAGTCAGTACCGATGAGCCTGTGCAAGATTCGGCATCGCCTCTAGAGGATAAAAAGTCTAAGACATCGTTCTGGGTGATTGCTGCTTTATTTACCGCAGCTTTGGCTGTTGCGGCTTATATGCAACCGACCGATGAGCCTATTACAGATACGGCACCTCCTTTGCAGGTGATGCCATCTGAAGCTGTGGATGCCGCAAGTGCCGCTGACATGCCTGCATCTGCCGCTTCTTCTGTGATGGACGGTGGGGCTGCTTCAGTTCCCCAAAAACCTGCTTCTGTTGCCGCAAGCGCACCTCACGCTGCACTGCCGGTTGCCTCTGTCGCATCCGTTGCTAGTAAAGCACCTTGATTTTTATGAAGAATTCAAAAGCCGCTCATGAGCGGCTTTTTTATTTTTCGGCACCTAGTGCTAACGCTTCGTTTCTACTGGTCTCCAACTCATTCGGACAAGCGTTTTGCATCGACCAGCCTCCCATGTGTAGCTTGCTGAGTTCATGCATGCCGTTGACCCATGTGGCGCTGTCGTTCAAGCAGTGGATGTAATGGAACGTTTCACCGCCTGCATGCAAATACGCTTCTTGTGCTTCTTGCGAAATTTCTTCTAGAGTTTCTAAGCAGTCGCTGGTGAAGCCAGGGCAAATCAAATCGACGCGTTTCACACCTTGCTCTGCGAGGGCAATCAAGGTGGGCTCGGTGTAGGGCTCAAGCCACTTGGCTTTGCCAAAGCGAGATTGGAATGTGACCATGTATTGGGCTTTGCTAAGGCCCAAGGCCTCACCCAACAAACGTGCGGTTTTGTAGCATTCGCAGTGGTAGGGGTCACCCAAGTGCAGCGTGCGTTCTGGCACACCATGAAAGCTCATCACCAAACGCTCTGGCTTGCCGTGAGCAGCCCAATGCGCGCGTACACGCTCAGCCAGCGCCTGTATATAAGCTGGGTGGTCGTGGTAGTGGTTGATGAAGCGGAACTCAGGCAACACACGGCTCTGCAGGCCCCAGCGATACACAGCATCAAACACGCTGGCCGTGGTGGTGCCTGAGTACTGGGGGTAGGCGGGCAATATCAAGATGCGCGTGTGGCCTTCGGCTTTGAGGGCATCCAGTTGGCTAGCGATAGATGGGTTTCCATAGTTCATGGCATAGCGCACGGTCACTGCCTCGCCGTGGGCGTTGAAAACTTCTTGCAAAGCTTGAGCTTGTTTGTCGGTCCAAATCTTCAGCGGTGAGCCTTCGTCCGTCCAGATGGTGGCGTACTTGGCTGCCGATTTGGCAGGGCGCACGCGCAAGATGATGCCGTGCAGGATGGCCATCCATATCAAGCGCGGAATTTCGACCACGCGGTGGTCGCCCAAAAACTCGGCAAGGTAGCGACGCACAGCTGATGCCGTGGGTGCATCGGGGGTGCCTAAGTTACACAGCAGCACGGCCGTGCGTGGTGCTTGACCGTGAGTGAAGGGCGGCTCTGGAATGAAAGGGGATTTAAACATGTGAGATATTCTCGCCCAGCATGCTGAACCTTTCCAAAATCCAAGCCATAACCTTAGACCTTGACGACACTTTGTGGCCCGTCTGGCCCATCATCGCCCGCGCGGAGGTGGTTTTGCAAGATTGGCTTGCGTTGCACGCCCCGCAAACGGCGCAGCTTTGCAGTGACGCCGAGATGAAAAAACGCATCCGAGCCGAGGTGAACCAACGCCATGCAGACAAAGCACATGATTTGAGTTTTTTACGTCACGAGTCCATTCGTCAGAGTTTGATACGCGCTGGCGATGCGCCACATTTGGCTGACGCTGCGTTTGATGTGTTCTTTGCCGAGCGTCAAAACGTCACCTTGTATGACGGTGTTGAACAAGCCCTTGCACGTTTGGCCGCCCGGTATCCGCTGGTCGGCTTGTCCAATGGCAATGCCGATGTGTTTCGCACGGCAGCTGGGCCGTATTTCAAAGCATCGGTGAGTGCACGCCAATTTGGTGTGGCCAAGCCCGATGTGCGAATTTTTCATGCTGCTGCAGCGCAGCTGAATGTGCCTGTTGAATCCGTGTTGCACCTAGGTGATGACGCGCATACCGATGTGATGGGTGCCATCAACGCTGGCATGCAAACCGCATGGATTAACACCCAAGGCCACGACTGGCCAAATGACTCAGCGCAGCCCTTAACGGTGCGCCACTTGGCTGAGTTGTGTGACCACTTGCTGGCCTGAGCGAACTGCGCCTTCAAGCGTGGAGGGGTACGGGCCTCGGATGAAGTCGCCGCAGGCCCACAGACCATCAGCCACAAAAGGTTCGGGTCTGTCCAGCATCGGGGTGCACGCCAGCGTGGCGCGTTTTTCGACCACGGTTTGTACAACCTCGACATTCACCAGTTCTAGCTGCTCGCAAACTTGCGCGTGCACTTGTTCGGTGACGTCATCGCGCTCGCCTGCGCAGGCGCTGACCACGGCGGCTAACAAGTTGTGCTGTTCCGATAACGCGCCCTTGTCAAACACAAATTGCGCAGGCGCTTGTGCGTCGCTGTGCAAGGCCATCATGGGGCGAGGCAAGCCCTTGAAGCCTGCGTCTTTGCAGTGCAAGTACACGGTGGCAATTGCGGTGTGCGATAGCTCGGCGCATCCGTAAGCCCACTTGGGCGCGATGTCGGTGGTGAGGCGGGCTGCTTCCCAAGGCGGGCAGGCGAGTAACACGGCGCTATCCGCTGAAGCTGCGTCTTGCAGCGCTTCTACCTGCGTGGCAGAGACGCGCGTGCCCAGATGAATGTCTGCACCATGAGCGTTGAGCCAGTGCAAACAAGCATTGGGCAGCAGTGCACCCAAATCCACGCGAGGTACCAGCAGGTCAGAGCTACCCGCACCACCCAACAACGCATCGTGCAGCACGCGTAAAAACACCGTGGCACTGGCGTCATTCACGGGCGTATTAAGGGCAGACAAACAAAGAGGCTCAACCAATTGCGTCATCACCCGAGGACTTAGATTGGATGCATCGCACAGCTGCGCCACCGTCCAAGTGGGCTCGCATTCAAAGCGTGCACGCTGCCATCCCCATGCCGCTTGGATGAGGCTGGCTTTGTCTTTCAAAGTCCAGCCTTGCGCACGACCTAAACCAGCCAGCATATTGAGTGGCATTGGCCAATTGGGAAGGCTGATGCCTTGGCCATCGGCAAAGCGCAAATCAAGTGGGATGCGTTGCAGCAGCTCATCTGGGTTCAAACCCACGGTGCGCATGAGGGCCAATGTATCGCGGTATGCGCCAATCAGCACATGTTGGCCATTGTCTAAAGGCTTGCCCGCAAAGCTTTGTTGCAGGCTTCGGGCGCGGCCACCGGCTATGTTGGCCGCTTCAAACAATTGCACATGCCAGCCCGCTTGCGTGGCAGCAACCGCAGCGGCCAAACCCGCCCAGCCCGCACCCACGATGGTCAGTTGCTTCATGCGTTTGCTGAAAATTTAGAAGCGGCCTAGCGCTTGCATCTTCCAAGCAAGCCAAAGTTTGTGCAGCGGTGTGAGCGCCACACGTTGTTTGAGCACTGGAAACTTCTTAGCTTCGATTTCGCGCAACAAGGTGCGGTAAATGCTGCACATCATCAAGCCTGGCTTTTGGTTTTTCCAGTCGTTCACGGGCAGTAACGCCAAAGCTTCGTCGTACAGCGCATGCGCACGTGCGGCTTGGAATTGCATGAGGGCTTGAAAACGCTCAGAGTCTAGGCGGTTCAAAATTTCGTGGGCTTTCACATCGAACTGCTGCAGCTCATTCACAGGCAGGTAAATGCGGCCACGCAGGGCGTCTTCGCCCACATCGCGGATGATGTTGGTAAGCTGAAAGGCCTGGCCCAACTTGTGGGCGTAGTCGGTGGTGGCGCCATCAGTTTGGCCAAAAATCTTGGCCGACACTTCGCCCACCACGCCCGCCACCAAATGGCAGTAGCGCGTGAGGTTAGGGTAGTCGAGGTAGCGGGTTTGCGTTAGGTCCATTTCGCAACCCTCAATCACCGATTGCAAAGATGCTTCTTCAATGCCGAACTCAGCCACACAAGGCATCAGCGCTTGCGTGACGGGGTGGTTGGGCTTGCCCGCAAATGCTTGGTGCACTTCGTTGTGCCACCAGGCCAGTTTGCTGGCGGCTACGCCAGGGTCGGTGACCTCGTCCACCACATCATCCACTTCGCGGCAGAAGGCGTAAAACGCTGTGATGGCTGCGCGGCGGTGTGGAGGCAGGAAAAGGAATGCGTAATAAAAGCTGCTGCCCGAGGCGGAGGCTTTTTGCTGAACGTAGTCTTGAGGTGTCATGTGTGCCTGATTATCGGGCACGCGGGCGTTAGCTTAAGCGCCTCGCCTCACATGCGTACGCAGCGCCAAGCGATGCGAATAAAGTCAGGCTTTTTCAACGTGGGGCGTGCGAGTTGCTTGTGGTCTGCGGTTTCAACCCGAGTGTCCAATTTGTCCAAGATGCGCAAGCCGCCTTGCACCACCGCACGCAGTTCCCAGCCTGCACGGCCTTTGACGCGACGCGCCAAGGGCGCTCCTTGCATCATCAGTTCGCGAGCAAAGCGCAGCTCTTGGTCTAGGCTGTGGCCATGTGGCAAATAGTCGCGGCCATGTTGCAGGTCTTCGGCACGGTCTTGCCAAAAATTGATGAGTTGCAAAGCGGTGCAAATAGCGTCGCTTTGCGCAAGCGATGGTGCGTCAGCCACACCATACAAATGCAGCATCAAACGCCCCACGGGGTTGGCTGAGCGGCGGCAGTAGTCCATCAGCTCGGCGCGGTTGCGATAGCCTTGGCCAACGCTGGTGTAGACCACGTCTTGCTCAAAAGCGTCTAGCAAATCGAACAGGGGTTGTGCGGGTAAATGGTGTTGCTCCACAGTGCTTTGCAAAGCACCAAAGACTTTGGGCCAACGGACGCTTGTTGTAGTGTTGAGACTCAGGCAGTTTTGCAAGTCTGCGCGGTACTCGCCCAAAGCATCAAGGCGGTGGTGTGCGGGGTCCTGGCCTTCATCGGCCAAATCATCTGCTGTGCGGGCAAAGTGGTACAGCGCAGCCACGGCGGGACGCAAACGCGCAGGGCAGAGCCAAGATGCGACGGGGAAGTTTTCGTAGTGGTCGATGCTTGACATAGATAGCCACTATTGTCGTCCCCCTTTGTGTATGCGGGGTAAACCAAGATGGGGTACATTAATAACCAATTGGTCATTAGTATTTTTGGGAACTTTATGGTGTCTCCTTTTTCATCCTTTGCACGTCTGCCTTTTGCGATTGTTTGCTGCGTGGTTGTGGCGAGTTGCAGCAAAACGCCGCCTCAACAAGAACCGATTCGTGCGGTCAAAATTTTGAAGGTCGGTGAGTCGAGTGCGTCCTATGATTTGGAGTTCTCGGGCGAGATTCGTGCCCGTGTTGAATCGACTTTAGGCTTTCGCGTTGGTGGCAAGCTCATCAACCGTCAGGCCGAGTTGGGTCAACGCGTCAAGGCGGGCCAGCTATTGGCGCAAATTGACCCGCAAGACTATCGCGTGGCCGCAGATGCGGCCGCCGCTCAATTGATAGCTGCACAAAGCAACCGCGATGTTGCGGTGGCAGATATGAAGCGCTACCAAGGCTTGTTTGACCAAGGTTTTATCAGCGTCGCCGAGCTAGAGCGCCGCCAAGCCAGCGAAAAAGCTGCGCAGGCGCAATGGCGGCAAGCACAAGCCCAAAACACCGTGCAAGGCAATCAATCGAACTACACACATTTGCAGGCCGATGGCGCAGGCGTCATCACGTCGATTGATGCGTCAGCAGGGCAGGTGGTTGCTGCGGGGCAGCCTGTGGTTCGACTGGCGCTCGATGGGCCGCGTGATGTTGTTTTTTCTGTGTCCGAGGACAAGCTTGCGACTTTGAAAGCAGGTGTGGTGGTGGATGTGCGCCAATGGCAAGATGGCAAAACGCTTGAAGCCAAGGTGCGCGATGTCTCTGCCAGTGCCGATACGGTGACGCGAACTTTTGTGGTGAAAGCCGCATTGCCAAAAGACGCCGACCCTGTGCTGGGCTCCACTGCCACAGTGAGTTTGCGTGCGGCCAAACTTGTAGACGCGAAGCCTCGTATCAAGCTGCCGACCCAAGCCTTGCGAACTGAAGCGGGGGCAACTGCCGTTTGGGTGCTAGACCCAGCGACCATGACGGTGAAGTCGCAGCCCATTCAGGTATCAACCACCGATGGCAATGAAGCGGTGGTCGACTCGGGGTTACAAGACGGTGACCAAGTGGTGATTTCCGGCGTGCACGTGCTAACGGCTGGCCAGAAGGTGTCTGTCTTCGGCGCGGTCAAGTGAGGTGAGCATGGAAAAGTTCAACCTCTCGAAATGGGCCATTGACCACCCTGCGCTGACCCGCTATTTGATGGTCGTGCTCATGGTGTTGGGCATGGCGTCGTACTTTCAGCTGGGCCAAGACGAAGACCCACCGTTCACTTTTCGCGCCATGGTGGTTCGCACCTATTGGCCAGGGGCGACAGCGCAGCAAGTGGCCGAGCAGGTCACAGACAAGCTGGAGCGCACGCTGCAAGAAGTGCCTTACGCCGACAAGATTCGCAGTTACTCCAAGCCCGGTGAGTCGCAAATCATTTTCCAAATCAAAGACTATTCCAAGCCTGCGGATGTGCCCAATGTTTGGTATTCCGTGCGCAAGAAAATTGGTGACATTCGTTACACATTGCCGCAAGGTGTGCAGGGCCCTTTCTTCAATGATGAATTTGGCGATGTGTATGGCGTGATTTACGCCTTAGATGCGCCAGGTTTTAACCCAGCTGAAGTCAAGAAGTTTGCCGACGATGTGCGTCAGCAACTCTTGCGCGTGAAAGACGTGGCCAAAGTTGAACAGTTTGGCGTGCAAGACGAAAAAATCTTTGTGGAAATTCCACAAAAGCGTTTGGTTCAATTGGGGCTTGACCTCAATGCCGTACTGTCGCAGTTAGGGCAAGAGAACGCGGTGGAAAACGCCGGCACGATTCAAGCGCCTATCGATGTGCTGCAAGTGCGCATTGACGGTCAATTTGAGACGGAAGAACAATTGCGTGCCATGCCCATTCGCGGCAGCTCAGGCCAACTGGTGAAGTTGGGTGACATTTCCAAGGTCAAGCGAGGTTATGTCGAACCTGCCGTCGTGAAGGTGCATCACCAAGGACAGCCAGTGATTGCGCTGGGTGTGTCGATGGCCAAAGGCGGCGACATCATCGCTTTGGGCAAGGCGCTTGAAGTGGCTACCGTACGCATTGAAAAAACCTTGCCTGCAGGGGTGACCTTAGCGCAGGTGCAAGACCAGCCCAAAGCTGTGTCTAAATCCGTGGGTGAGTTTGTGCACACGCTGATAGAGGCGGTGCTGATTGTGTTGGTGGTCAGCTTTGTGGCACTCGGTTTGCACAAAGGTGGGCGCTACGGTTGGTATGTGGATGTGCGCCCTGGTTTGGTGGTGGCCATCACGATTCCTTTGGTCTTGGCCATGACGTTTTTGGCCATGAACTATTGGGGCATTGGCCTGCACAAAATTTCGTTGGGTTCGCTCATCATTGCTTTGGGCCTCTTGGTGGATGACGCCATCATCGCGGTCGAGATGATGGTGCGCAAAATGGAAGAGGGCTACGACCGCGTGCGTGCCGCCACTTTTGCGTATGAAGTGACCGCGATGCCCATGTTGACCGGCACGCTTATCACCGCCGCTGGCTTCTTGCCGATTGGCATGGCCAAGTCCACTGTGGGCGAATACACCTTTGCCATTTTCGCGGTGACGGTGATTGCACTGGTGCTGAGCTGGTGGGTGTCGGTGTACTTTGTGCCGTACTTGGGCACCTTGCTGTTGCAAGTGAAACCGCATGGCGAGCATGGCGGCGAGCACGAGTTGTTTGACGGCCCGTTTTACAAACACTTCCGCACGGCAGTGACTTGGTGTGTCGAATACCGCTGGAAGGCAATTGGCATCACCGTTTTGTTGTTTGTGTTGGGTATTGTCGGCATGGGTCGTGTGCAGCAACAGTTCTTCCCAGACTCGGCGCGACCTGAAATTTTGGTGGACTTGTGGTTCCCCGAAGGCACGTCATTTGCAGCCAACGAAGCGGTCACACAAGCGGTGGAGCAGCGCTTGCTCAAAGAGCCAGGCGTTGAAACGGTGAGCACTTGGTTTGGCTCAGGCGCTCCCCGTTTTTATTTGCCACTCGATCAGGTATTTCCCCAGTCCAACGTCTCGCAAATCATCGTGGTGCCAGAGGACTTGAAACGTCGTGAATCTTTGCGTTTGGCATGGCCTGCCATGTTGGCGCAAGAATTTCCAGATGTGCGTGCTCGTGTGAAACTGCTACCCAATGGCCCACCCGTGCCATACCCTGTTC
>CANGOY010000016.1 GCA_947455585.1 Comamonadaceae bacterium | reverse complement strand
TATGTGGAAGACGTGGCCATTCAAGCCATCAAGGTGGTGCAAGAAATCGGCGGCTCCAAACAAATCAACGCTTTGGGCTTTTGCGTGGGCGGCACCATTCTTTCTAGCGCGCTCGCCGTATTAGCGGCACGTGGCGAAAAGCCAGTGGCCAGCGCTACGTTACTCACCACGTTGATCGACTTCACCGACACCGGAATCTTGGATGTGTTCATCGACGAAGCTTTCGTCAAGTTCCGTGAAGGTCAGTTCGCCGAAGGCGGGCTGATGAAGGGCAAAGACATGGCGTCGACCTTCAGCTTCTTGCGCCCCAACGATTTGGTATGGAACTACGTGGTGGGCAACTACCTCAAAGGCGAAACACCGCCACCGTTTGACTTGCTTTACTGGAACAGCGACTCCACCAACTTGCCGGGCCCCATGTACTCTTGGTACTTGCGCAACACCTACCTTGAGAACAACCTCATCAAGCCCGGCAAAGCAAAGGTGTGCGGCGAGAAGATTGACCTGCGCAAAGTAGATATGCCGCTATACATCTACGGCTCGCGTGAAGACCACATCGTGCCCATCGGTGGCGCGTACGCCAGCACGCAAGTGTTCCCCGGCAAAAAGCGTTTTGTCATGGGAGCTTCGGGTCACATCGCGGGGGTGATTAACCCACCTGCAGCTAACAAGCGCTGCTACTGGACAGGCAGCGAGACCAGCTTCCCCAAAGATGCTGAGCAATGGATTGGTAAAGCTAAAGAGCATCCAGGCAGCTGGTGGACCGACTGGTCGGCATGGCTCAAAACACACGCGGGCAAACAAATTGCAGCGCCCAAGGCTTATGGCCGTGGCAAGCACAAAGCGATTGAGGCGGCACCTGGCCGCTACGTCAAAGAACGCTCTAGCAACTAAATTTTCAATATTTTCTGGGAGATAAAAATGGAAGACATCGTCATCGTTTCAGCAGCACGCACCGCCGTGGGAAAGTTTGGTGGTTCACTCGCCAAAATTGCAGCCACTGAGCTGGGCTCAATCGTCATTCGCGAAGCCTTGGCGCGTGCCAAAGTCGACCCTTCGCTGGTGGGCGAAGTCATCATGGGCCAAGTGCTCGCGGCTGGTGCCGGCCAAAACCCAGCGCGTCAAGCGTTGATGAAGTCAGGCATTCCTAACGCAGTGCCCGCGCTCACCATCAACGCCGTGTGCGGCTCTGGCCTCAAGGCTGTCATGCTGGCTGCGCAAGCCGTGGCGTATGGCGACAGCGACATCGTGGTGGCCGGTGGTCAAGAAAACATGAGCGCTTCTGGCCATGTGCTGTTGGGTTCGCGTGACGGCCAACGCATGGGCAACTGGAACATGATTGACACCATGATCGTGGACGGGTTGTGGGACGTCTACAACCAGTACCACATGGGCATCACCGCCGAGAACGTGGCCAAGGCCCACGGCATTACCCGTGACATGCAAGACGCCTTGGCGTTGGCCAGCCAACAAAAAGCAACAGCTGCACAAGACGCAGGCAAGTTCAAAGACGAAATCGTCTCGGTCAACATCCCCCAACGCAAGGGTGACCCGATCGCTTTCAACGCCGACGAATACATCAACAAGAAAACCACCGCTGAAGTGTTGGCAGGTTTGCGCCCAGCTTTCGACAAAGCAGGTTCTGTGACGGCGGGTAATGCATCAGGCATCAACGACGGCGCTGCCGCTGTGGTGGTGATGACGGCCAAGAAGGCAGCTGCTTTGGGCCTCACACCTTTGGCCCGCATTGCAGCTTTCGGCACCAGCGGTTTGGATCCAGCAGTCATGGGCATGGGCCCCGTGTCTGCGTCGCGTAAAGCGTTGGAACGTGCAGGCTGGAAAGCCTCAGACGTGGACTTGTTCGAACTCAACGAAGCTTTTGCTGCACAAGCCTGCGCGGTGAACCGCGAATTGGACATCGACCCAGCCAAGGTCAACGTCAACGGTGGCGCGATTGCCATTGGTCACCCCATCGGCGCATCAGGCTGCCGCATCTTGGTGACCTTGCTGCATGAAATGCAACGCACCAATGCTAAGAAAGGCTTAGCCGCTTTGTGCATTGGCGGCGGCATGGGCGTGTCGTTGGCACTTGAGCGTTGATTCAAATTTCTTTCGTAATAACTCATAAATCAGGAGACAAAAAATGAGCCAAAAAGTAGCGTACGTCACGGGTGGCATGGGTGGCATCGGAACCGCCATTTGCCAACGCCTTCACAAAGAAGGCTTCAAAGTCATCGCGGGCTGCGGCCCAACGCGTGACTTCAACAAATGGTTGGATGAGCAAAAAGCTTTGGGCTACACCTTTTACGCGTCCGTCGGCAACGTCGGCGATTGGGACTCTACGGTTGACGCCTTTGCCAAGACCAAAGCCGAGCACGGCCCGATTGATGTGTTGGTTAATAACGCCGGCATCACTAAGGACCGCATGTTCTTGAAGATGACCCGCGAAGACTGGAGCGCTGTCATGAGCACCAACCTCGACTCGATGTTCAACGTGACCAAACAGGTTGTGCCAGATATGGTCGAACGTGGCTGGGGCCGCATCATCAACATCTCGTCGGTGAACGGTGAAAAAGGCCAAGCGGGTCAAACCAACTACTCGGCTGCCAAAGCCGGTATGCATGGTTTCTCTATGGCTTTGGCCCAAGAGCTAGCCACCAAAGGTGTGACGGTCAACACCGTGTCGCCTGGCTACATCGGCACCGACATGGTCAACGCCATCCGTCCTGACGTGTTGGAAAAGATTGTGGCCACCGTGCCCGTCAAACGCTTGGGCAAACCCAGCGAAATCGCGTCCATCATTGCGTGGATGGCCAGCGATGATGGCGGCTACACCACAGGCGCTGACTTTGCCGTGAACGGTGGTTTGCACATGGGTTAATGCTTTAACGCATTTGCGTTGGAATGTTTGACCAAGGCCGCAGAGCAATCTGCGGCTTTATTATTTTGTGAGTTATGGCAGTAAAAACCCGTAAAAAATATTTGTTAAAGTTGTTTTCATTAATAACTTTGGCAAATTTGCCGTTTTGACGATATGGGTGATTACACAAATATGGCAGGTTACTACGATGTCATCATGACTTCGGGTTACTACGATTACGAAAAGATAGTGGACAGCCTAGTGGCGCATCACCCCCAACGCAATGTTTTAGAAATTGGTTGCGGCACCGGTTTGATTTTGGAAGAGTTGGCCAAGCGCCAACCCAAGCTGCCCATCACGGGCATTGATTTGACGGCGCCCATGTTGTCCATCGCGCAAAAGCGCTTGGCCCCGTTTTCTAGCGTGTCGCTGTCGCAGCAAAACATCACTGAGTTGGCGTTGGATGAAAAGCACGAATTGGCTTTCTCCTATGGCGGCGTTTGGTACTTCGTGATTGACGGCGACAAGGAGCCTTTCTTGGTCAGCCACATTGCCGATGCGCATGCCAACGAGTTGGGCTTTGAGCATTTAGCCAAACACATTGCGGTAGGCGGTACCTTGTTGCTGGGCATTCAAGGCCCGCATCATGATTACGAGACGACCATTTCAAATGGCATGAAGTATTCACAAAAAATTGACCCCACCGACATTGGCTTTACCAAGCACTATTACCTGCAAGATGGCGACCACAAAGTGATGGACCAAACCGTGCACTACCGCACCTACACATTCACACAAGCGCAAGCGCTGATGGGCACGTATGGTTTTGAATACGTGGCAGAGAAAGACGTGAACCAATTGTTTTTGCAGTTCAAGAAAGTCAAATGATGAGCGCTGCAAAACCGAAGTTGTTTTTTATTGGTGTGGGCAACATGGGTAATCCTATGGCTGCCAACTTGGTGAAGGCGGGTTACCCCGTCACCGTGTTTGATGTGTCGCGTGCCAAGGCTGAGAACTTGATTGCCTTGGGTGCGACTTGGGTGGGCAGCTTGGCCGAAGGTGCTGCACACGCTGATGTGGTGATGGCTTCACTGCCAGGTCCCGTGCAAGTGCGCGAAGTGATGCTGGGCGAGCAGGGCGTGTTGGCCCACGTCAAAGCGGGCGCCACTGTGATTGACACCTCCACCAGCGCGGTGGAGTTGGTGCGCGAGTTGGTGGCTTTGGCCAACAGCAAGGGCGTAGGCTTTTTAGAAGCGCCCGTCACCAATGCGGTGGACATGGCAGCTTTGGGGCGCTTGTCTATTTTTGTGGGCGGCGACCAAGCCACCTTCGAAAAACACAAACCCATCTTCGACGTCATCGGTGAAAAAATATTCCATGTGGGCGAGCCCGGCAACGGCGCGACCATCAAGCTGCTCACCAACTTGTTGTGGTTTGTCAGCGCTGCCGCGATTGGTGAAGGTTTGATGTTGGGTGCCAAGGCTGGTATTCCGCTGCACACGGTGTGGGAAGCCATCAAATCGAGTGCTGGCAACAGCTGGGTGGCTGAGCACGATGTGCCGTCCATCTTTGCGGGTCACTACGACCCGAGTTTCTCGCTGGCCTTGTGCTGCAAAGATTTAGGGCTCATCAACGGCATTGCCAAATCGCAAGGCTATGACTTGCCCATGGGCGGCATGGCGCAACAGTTGTTCCAACAAGCCATGGCCACCTATGGTCCAGAAGCCGCCGAGCTGCATGTGGTGAAACTTTTAGAAGAGCGTGTGGGACACATGCTGCGACCATGACCCACCAATCTCGTTTACTCGCCGAAGCCCATTTGCACATGCCGCAAGGCGTGGCCGAGAACTACCGCTATTGGGGCGAAAAAGACACGGTGTTCATCGCCAGCGCCAAAGGCTGCACTCTCACCGATGTGGATGGTAAAACCTATGTGGACTTTCGCTTAGGCTACGGCCCCATCATCTTGGGTTACCGCGATGAACGTGTGGACAACGCGGTGATTGAGCAAATCACCCAGCGCGGAACGCTGTCGGGTTTCTCGACCGAGCTCGACACCACGGTGGTCAAGCAAATCAAAGCCATGTGCCCCAACATCGACAAGCTGCGCTTTGCCAACTCGGGCACCGAGGCGGTGATGGGCGCGGTGCGCACCGCGCGCGGCTATACCAAGCGCGACCGCGTGGCAATTGTGGAAGGCTCTTTCCACGGCTTGTATGACGAGATGATGTGGAAGTCAGACATCGAGAACTGGCAGCCAAGCAGCAACATCGCACCTAAAGTCATTCCATTCGGCGGTGGCATTCCAGAGCGCAGCCGCGACTTGCTGAGCATCATCAGCCACAACGACTTTGAAGCTTTAGAAAACTTGTTCACCACACAAGGCGACACCTTGGCCTGTGTGGTGATTGAACCCATCATTGGCAACGCGGGCAGCGTGGCCGCTAGCCAAGAATGGTTGCAGCGTTTGCGCGACCTGTGCACACAGCACGGCACTGTGCTCATCATTGACGAAGTGAAGTCTGGTTTTCGCGTCGCAAAGGGCGGGGCGCAAGAGTTGTACGGTATTCATGCTGACCTCACCACTTACGCCAAAGCCATGGGCAACGGCTACCCCGTGGCTGCCTTTGGCGGCAAAGCGCATGTGATGGATGTGGTGGGCTCGCACCCTGGAGGTGTGGTGCATGGTGGCACGTACACGGCCAATTTGGTTGCGCTCAGTGCAGCTCACGCCACGCTCAAAATCTTGGCCGAGACCAATGCACAGCAAACCATCAACCATGCGGGTGAACAGATTCAAGCAGTGCTGGGCCGTGTGTTCACAGCGGCTGGCATCGAGCATGCGTTTGCAGGGCCGCCTGCGATGTTTGGCATTCACTTCAGTGCCACCGTACCCACCAGCTACCGCGATTGGCGCGTCACCAACAGCGAGCTGTTCCGCAAGTTTGCGTGGGAATTGATTGCACGTGGTGTGATGCTAGAGCCCGACTCACGCGAACCGTGGTTCATTTGCGAAGCGCATCAGCACATAGATTTGGGCTGGCTTGAAGATGTCGCCACTCAATCCATGCGTGCAGCTCTTGCCTGATGCAGTTTTTTATAGCTGTCCATCAGGCGGTGATGCCTGTCGAGGCCTTCTAGTTGCATGCTCGTGGGCGTTAACCCAAAAAAGCGCACGCTGCCATTTACTGAGCCCATGACTGCGTCCATCCGTTCGTTGCCAAACATTCGGCGGAAGTTGACCTCGTAATCTTCCAGTTCTAGGTCTTCATCAAGCAGCACTTCAAGCACCACGTTCATGGCTTGGTAAAACAATTGACGGTCAACCGTGTTGTCGTTGTACTGTAGGAAGGCGCTCACAAGTTCTTGTGCTTCGTCAAATTGCTGCAAGGCCAGATGAATCAAGAGCTTTAACTCGAGCACGGTCAGTTGGCCCCACACCGTGTTTTCATCAAATTCAATACCAATCAAAGTGGCAATGTCAGAGTAGTCATCGAGCTCGCTGTTCTCCAAGCGCTCCAGCAGCGCCGCTAAGTGGGCATCGTCTAAGCGATGCAAGTTCAGAATATCCGCGCGAAACAGCAGAGCCTTGTTGGTGTTGTCCCAGACCAAATCCTCGACGGGGTAAATTTCCGAATAGCCCGGCACCAAAATCCGGCAGGCGATGGCACCCAGTTGGTCATACACCGCGGTGTAGACCTCTTTGCCCATGCCGTTGAGAATGCCAAACAAGGTGGCGGCTTCTTCAGTATTCGAGTTTTCGCCTTGAGCAGAAAAGTCCCATTCCACAAATTCGAAGTCCGCTTTGGCGCTGAAAAAGCGCCACGACACGATGCCGCTGGAGTCGATGAAGTGCTCCACAAAGTTGTTGGGCTCCGTGACGGCGTTGCTCTCGAATGTGGGCGCAGGCAAGTCGTTCAGGCCTTCAAAGCTGCGGCCTTGCAGTAGTTCCGTGAGGCTGCGCTCCAATGCCACTTCAAAGCTGGGGTGGGCACCGAACGACGCAAACACACCGCCTGTGCGTGGGTTCATCAAAGTGACGCACATCACCGGATAAGTTCCGCCCAATGATGCGTCTTTCACCAACACTGGAAAGCCTTGATCTTCCAAGCCTTGAATGCCAGCCAAGATGCTGGGGTACTTGGCCAACACGTTGTGTGGCACGTCAGGCAAACAGATTTCACCTTCCAAGATTTCGCGCTTGACCGCACGTTCAAAAATTTCAGACAGGCATTGCACCTGCGCTTCCGCCAGTGTGTTGCCTGCACTCATGCCATTGCTGACGAACAAGTTTTCAATCAGGTTAGACGGGAAATACACCACCGCGTTGTCCGATTGACGCACATACGGTAGCGAGCAAATGCCGCGCTCTGCGTTGCCTGAGTTGGTGTCGACCAAGTGCGAGCCGCGCAATTCGCCATCAGCGTTGTAGATGCGCAGGCAGTACGCGTCCAAAATTTCAGCTGGCAGGGCATCTTTTTTTTCTGGTTTGAACCAGCGTTCATTCGGGTAATGGACAAACGCCGAGTTGGCAATGTCTTCGCCCCAGAAAGCACCCGCGTAGAAATGGTTGTTATTGAGCCGTTCGATGTATTCGCCCAACGCCGAAGCTAAGGCACTTTCCTTGGTCGAGCCTTTGCCGTTGGTAAAGCACATGGGTGAATGCGCATCGCGGATGTGCAGTGACCACACATTGGGAATGATGTTGCGCCATGAAGCAATTTCAATCTTGATGCCCAAACCGGCCAAGAGGCCCGCCATATTGGCAATGGTTTGCTCCAGTGGCAGGTCCTTGCCCGCAATGTAGGTGTGGGTGTCAGAAGCGGGTTTCAACGTCAGCAAGGACTGCGCATCGGCATCCAAGCTCTCGACTTCTTCGATGACAAACTCCGGCCCGGCTTGCACCACTTTTTTGACCGTGCAACGCTCAATCGAATTCAAAATGCCTCGGCGGTCTACCTCTTGAATATCTGGTGGCAGCTCCACTTGAATCTTGAAAATCTGTTGATAGCGATTCTCTGGGTCAACGATGTTGTTTTGCGAGAGGCGGATGTTTTCGGTAGAAATATTGCGTGTGTCGCAATACAACTTCACAAAATAGGCCGCGCACAAAGCCGATGAGGCCAAAAAGTAATCGAAGGGGCCAGGGGCCGAGCCATCGCCCTTGTAACGGATGGGCTGGTCGGCGACCACCGTGAAGTCATCGAACTTGGCTTCAAGACGAAGTTTGTCGAGGAAGTTGACCTTAATTTCCATGGGCGATATTTAAAAAATAGTAATCAGAATGATGTTGTGGGCGTTGCGCGTCACCACACGGGTACCCAGTATAAAAGCCCTGCTCAAAGAGGGCTTGCGCGTTCTAAATCCTGTGAGGAAATAGCCAGCGAGGCCTGTTGCAAGGTCAAGGACGACATGAAAAAGCAAAGTCACACTAACTCATTGCGCCGCGACAAGTACTGACAATGCCTTCCCCACATTGGTGAATGTTTGCGCAAGAACGCTTGCGGCAACTGGAGGCGTTGAAATGATAGACATCGTGCAACTTTTGACCGAATCCGTGTCGCAGCGTGCCTCGGATTTACACCTGTCGGCAGGTGTGGCGCCCATGATTCGCGTGGATGGTGAGTTGAAAAAGTTAGACCACCATGCGCTTCATCACAGCGACATCATTGAAGAGCTCAACAGCATCATGAGCGAAGCTCAGTTGGCGCATTTTGCGCATGCCATGGAGTGTGATTTTTCATTTGAAATTGCGGGCTTGTCACGTTTTCGTGTGAATGCATATCAGCAAACGCGTGGTGTCGCCGTTGCATTCCGTGGCATTCCTCAACGTATTCCTACTTTGGAAGATGTGTCTGCGCCTTCTATTTTTGCTGAATTCGCCAGCCGTCCGCGTGGGCTGGTGATTGTGAGCGGACCCACGGGGTCTGGTAAATCGACCACGCTTGCTGCAATGGTGAACCATCTGAACCAAACCGAAGCCAAACATATTCTGACCATCGAGGACCCGATCGAATTTGTTTATGAACCTCACCAATGCCTGATTCATCAGCGTGAGGTAGGCGGACAGACGCAGAGCTTTTCGAACGCCTTGCGATCGGCCATGCGTGAAGACCCAGACGTGATTTTGGTTGGTGAGATGCGGGACTTGGAAACTGTCCGCCTCGCGATGACAGCTGCTGAGACAGGGCACTTGGTTTTGGGGACTTTGCACACATCGGGGGCTGCCAAGACCATTGATCGCATCATTTCAACAGGCGCATATGTGGAAAACATCGGTTGCCCCCATGATGGATAGGCTTGATTAACCTTATTTCATGCGGTTTTCAATGATTTCGTGTGCAATATGTGTGCAATTGCGATCACCGTCCGTCTTGAAACTATCCAATGAAGTAGGTTTGTGATTCCAGTTGTTGTGGGTTCGAATCCCATCAGCCACCCCAGCATCTATGCGCCCTAACGACCTTTTCGGTTTTTAGGGCGCTTTTCTTTCTGACCCTATGTAAGGGCGGATGTAAGACTGATTGACCTACATAAATGGCTATTTACCTAACCCAGTAGAGCGGGGGGTGTCGTCACTTCGACGTTTGAGGCCCATCGCCACCTCTGTATCAATGGCCCTAGCGACCTTTTTGGTTTCTAGGGGCGTTTTTTATTTCCGGTCTATACCGGCCGCTATACCGACTTGGGCGTCGAGATTGGTACTGCTCAGAGATTTGAATAGTTTTCTTTCCGCCTGGAGCCATTCGACATCAGTATTGGTCTTCTGATTTGCGGGAATGCCAATCCTGCATGTTCCCTACAAAGGCATACAGGGCGCTTTGACCGTCCTAATGGGCGGACAAGTACAAATGATGTTTGCAACGCTTCAGACTTCAAGGTTCAAACAGAAGCTTGAAATTAGAGGGCTCAAAGTTGGGGATGTCCCCAGTTAAATTTGCTGGTACGTTGGATAGACTTCTTGTTTGCCTCAAGGAAATTACATGATATTTCGACAGTTGGTGTTACGCACCTTAGCCGTGGTAACCATATTGATCGCAGGTTGTGCGCAGTTTCCTGCGATACCCAACGCGGAGGCTGGTTGGGCGACTCTATTCGACAGAGACAAAAATCTCAATCAATGGACACTGGTGGGTGATGCTAATTGGCGTATTCAGGACGGTGCACTACAAGCTGACTTTTTGCGCGGCAAAACCCCCAGCTATCTAGTCACTAAGGCAACGTATCAAAACTTTGAAGTTCGAGCAGAGGTCTGGGTGGATAGCGAGACCAATAGTGGGATCTTTATTCGTTGCGACCAGGCAGATAAGGTTGGCACCGATACTTGTTACGAAATTAATATCTGGGATACACGTCCAGACCCCAGCTATGGCACAGGAGCTATCGTTGATCTTGCCAAGGTATCACCCATGCCACGTGCTGGTGGTCGTTGGAACACGCTTGAAATCTCAGCGCAAGGAGATCAGCTGACTGTCAGGCTCAATAGCCAGATCACGGCCCAGGCTCGTGATGGCAAACATGCCAAAGGCTACCTTGCACTGCAATATGGCAGTGGTGTGGTGAAGTTCCGTAAAGTACAGATTCGTACAAGCTGATGATGAATGCGTGCACTCAAATGAACACATTCAAATTTCGTTGCATTTCGTGGTTATTACCGACGATTTTTGCTGGTTGTGCAAGTCATCCGACACAACCCCCGAGTGCAATGTCTGCAGCGACAGCAGCCCCTACTTATTCTCAATCAGAGCCGCTAGGGGCGGGCATGGAGGGGTGGATCTACCCCTATCCCGTGAATTACCTTCAGTTTGAACAGCAAGGGCATTTGGTGAGAATGGCCTATATGGATGTCGCACCTAGCGCTAAACCCAATGGTCGGTCTGTGATCTTGTTTCATGGCAAGAACTTTGGCGCTGATTATTGGGAAAACACCATTCGTACATTGTCTGAGCAGGGCTATCGAGTCATTGCCCCAGACCAAATTGGTTTTGGCAAGTCTTCGAAACCCGAGATTCGATATACCTTTGCAGATCTAGCGGACAACAACGTTCGATTACTTGAACAACTGGGTGTGAGTCGTGTGGCTGTTGTAGCCAACAGCATGGGAGGAATGCTGGGCATCCATTTTGCACGGAGATATCCGCAAAGCGTAAGCGCATTGGTGTTGGAAAATCCGCTGGGCTTGGAAGAGTACGTTACAGCAATTCCGAAGCAGTCCACCCAAAGTCTTCAAAAGCAGGAAATGGCGCAGACGACTGATAGTTACCGTAGCTTCATCAAGAGCTATTTCAACGATAACTACCGCCCAGAGTTTGAACGCTTTGTCGAGCAGTTTTCACGCGTTCAACGCAGTCCAGAGTATCCGCGTTATGCCTTAGTCTCAGCCCTGACGTATCAGATGATTTATGACGGCTCGATATACAACGAGTTGCCTAATTTGGGGTTGCCTGTGCTGTTGACGATTGGGCAGTTGGATCGAACGGTGTTTGGCCGACGCTTCGCTCCCCCAGAGATGGTCAAGGGTATGGGCTATTTCCCTCAACTTGGCAAGGATGCGCAAAAGCGCATTCCTAACGCGAGGTTGGTGGAGCTAGATAACGTAGGTCATGTGCCACATCTTGAAGCTCCCGAGAGTTTTCATGCTGCAGTCTTGCAATTTCTTGCTGACAAGTAGTGCAATGTAATTGATGACTCAAGTCAATGTTGTTCTACCAGAGCTTCAAGGACAGCTGGCTGGCCCAGTGTTGGTTAAATTTAATTTCTTGGAAGCAACAATCAATAAAGGGCGAAAACATGAGCAATCCAAAAGAACATGAGACGCGACAGAGATATTTACAAGTTGATTCGCACACGCTTAAACCAAGCTATGAAAAATTAGAAGATGAACTCATTAACTTGTACCCTAAAGTTGACTTACTAAATTCGCAACTTGCAGAGCTAAAGCTCACCATTCCTTCACTGTGCGATGTTTCTGAAATTAAAGGTGAACGCGATTACAAAAGAGCGCTTGATGAATTTAATGAAAAAATCAAATTAACAAAGCTCACAAGACTTAGCGTCATTGCACTTGAAGCAGCCCAAACAGTTGCAATTTTACGCAATGACAGTGAAAAGGCTGTACTTCTTGAACACGCTGTCGTTACTGTAAAAATGGTCAACGAACACGCTCAGCGCACTGAATAAAACTCAATTAGAAGTGAGTTAATGCGCTACATGTTGATTTGATGCGTTCTAGGTATGTAGGACATCAAACACAGCAACACAAATGCTCTAAGCGCAATACATTTTCTCAACTACGAAGCGTTGTTAACAGTTTTACTAATTCGACCATTGCTGCAAATCGTTCTGGGTCTGTGGCTTCTAGCTCCAATATTTTCTCAAGCGATGTCTGCAGAGCTCCTGTTGGCGCCATTAAGACGCTGTAGGAACAACATGTTCGGCTTTATAACAGCCAGTTCTAAAAAGCTGTACTCCTTCTAGAAGAGAGTATGGCTTTAAAGAGCTAAGTTTGTGGAAACCTTCAGTGCTGCAAATTGATTTGAGAACTCTTGACGAAGTTTCTTCCGAACTTCTGCTGCTGCATACCGTCGAACTTCAATCTTATTCGAGGGCTTGATGGGGGAAACTGGGACGGGTTTGCGGTGATCGTCTACAGCCACCATGGTGAAGAAGCAGCTGTTGGCGTGACGTGCTTCTTGAGTTTGAATGTTCTCAGCAACAACTTTAATTCCGACCTCCATAGAGGACGTGCCAGTATGGTTAACGGCTGCAAGAAAAGTCACCAATTCACCAACGTGGATGGGTTGACGAAACATCACTTGATCTACTGAAAGCGTGACCACATAGCGACCTGCATAACGGCTTGCACATGCGTATGCAACTTGATCAAGGAACTTCAAAATTGTCCCGCCGTGAACGTTTCCTGAAAAGTTAGCCATGTCCGGTGTCATGAGAACCGTCATGGTGAGTTGGTGTGAGGGTAGATTCATTGTTTTCGTAAATTAGTCAGCTGTAATTTTTTCATCTTTAACAATTTTTGCCATCGCGGGTATTTCACGACTCATCCATTTTGAAAAATCAATCGGACTCATGCTGGTTGGCTCTGCACCCAAATTTACAAGACGTTCCTTCACATCTGGCATAGCTGTGATTTTCAGGACTTCAGCATTCACTTTGTCGATGATGGCTTTGGGTGTGCCAGTAGGTGCTAGTAAACCTTGCCAGCTGCCTGTTAAGAAGTCAGGTAACGTCTCAGACACTGTTGGAACATCACCCAACTGAGAATTTCGTTTGCTGCTAGAGACTGCAATCAGCTTAATCTTTCCAGCCTTAACTTGCGGGTAGGTCGCAACCATGCCGTTAAATGTCACGTCGACTTGGCCACCCATCAAATCTGTCATAGCCTGCGCTCCCCCCTTATACGGAACGTAGCCCCATTCAATGCCACTACGTTTGGCGAAGACTACACCTGCGAGGTGAGTCGCACTTCCCATGCCTGCCGCAGCAGCGTAATTCATCTTCCCTTTTTGCCCTTTTGCATAATTAATTAGCTCAGCCGTTGTGTTTGCCGGCACCTTACTGCTGACGACCAAGAGGTGAGGGGAATAGGCCACCATTGACACGGGTGCAAAGTCATTTTGTACATTGAATGGCAGCTTGAACAATGCAGGACTGATGACAAGGTTGCCGACGTCCATTAGTGCAAACGTATAGCCATCAGGTGCCGACTTGGCAACGACATCCGCGCCTAAGTTGCCGCTTGAACCTGGGCGGTTTTCAACCACTACAGGTTGTCCCCATGCCTCAGTCAGCTTAACGCCTAGTATGCGGGCCAATACATCTGAAGTACCTCCCGCGGGGAAGGGAACAATAATCTTGATTGGTTTACTGGGGTAGTGTGCTTGAGCTAATGCACATAGCGGAAGAAAACCAATTACGCCTGTTAACGCACCAAGAAGTAACCTAGTCATAGTGTTTGGCTTCATCAAATCTCACCTATCTATAGAAAAATGAAAAAAGGGACGAATTAATCGCCCCTTTAGTATGCCTTTAAGCCGCTCCGTGGGAGTCCACGTACAAGGCGTAAATGGAATGGCAGCTTGCCATGTAAAGTCGATTTTTCTTTGGTCCGCCAAATACCAAGTTGGCACAACGTTCTGGCAACTTGATGAAGCCGATGGCCTTTCCTTCAGGATTGAAGATCTTCACACCATCGAGGTCTTCAGACTTGCCCTTTAAGTTGAATACCTTACGTGTTCCATTGTCTGTTGGCTCTGAAGCGAGCGCTCCGTTGCTGCCCCATCCGCACCACAAGTTGCCAGCTGTATCGACTTTGAAGCCATCTAATGCGCCTTGGTCGTCAGCATCAATTAACTTGGTCTTATTAGAAACGGAACCATCTGCATTGACGTCATAGCTCCAAATGCTTCGGTTAGGTGTACCTTTCCACTCAACGACATAAAGCTTCTTTTCATCTGGAGAGAAGGCGATGCCATTGGGGTTAACCAAATCAGTAATCACTGCTGTGAGCTTGCCGTCAGTACCGATGCGGAAAACATTTGTATTGGTTTGCTCGCGCTTTCCCTTGAAGCCTTCCCACTCACCGCCAATACCAAAGACTGGGTCGGTGAACCAAATGCTGTCATCAGATTTCACCACTACATCGTTGGGTGCGTTGAGGCGTTTGCCTTCAAAGCTATCAGCCAATACGGTAATTTTCCCATTCGCTTCTGTGCGGGTTACGCGGCGTGTTACGGAGTGTTCGCAAGTTATTAAACGACCTTGGCGATCGATAACGTTGCCGTTAGCAAAGTTGGCTTTCTCGCGATCAACGGTTGTTTTGCCTGTTGCTTCATCGAACTTCATGATGCGGTTGTTTGGAATGTCGCTAAATAGCAGGTAGCCACCTTTGGCTGAATATGCAGGACCTTCTGCCCAACGGAAACCTGTTGCAACTTGCTCAATCGTGCTGCTGTAAAGACGGTGCTTAGCAAAGCTTGGGTCCAAGATCAAGACGTTGGGATCTGGGTAGCGTTGATTGGGCAAAAAGCTGAAAGACTGGGCTCCAGCTAGGGCGCTAACAGCAGCTAAACCAGCGCCACCAGCAGCTTTCAAAAAGCCGCGTCGTTCCATTTTTTTATTAATTTCCATGGTTTGTCTCCGTCAAATTTACTAGGGGTACACGGCAGCCGGCCGCACGGTTTTTAATTAGAAGTGGCGACCTCGTGTGCGGCCATCAATTCCAATGATTTCACTAGGGCTGAGTGATCAAGTTGTCCCCAGCCATTAGATGTACAGGCTTGCATGAGTTGAGCTGCCGATGCTGTTTGCGGCAAGGACACCCCAATAGCCTTGGCGCCAGTCAAAGCAAGACTCAAATCTTTCTGATGCAATGCAATTCGAAAGCCTGGCTCAAATGTGCGTTTGATCATTCTTTCGCCATGAACTTCCAAGATTCGGCTCGATGCGAATCCGCCCATAAGCGCAGAGCGAACCTTTGCAGGATCAGCACCGGCTTTGCTAGCAAACAGTAATGCTTCACCAACCGCAGCGATATTGAGAGCCACGATGATCTGGTTAGCAACCTTAGTGGTTTGGCCATCACCATTGCCGCCCACGAGAGTGATATTTTTTCCCATCAACTCAAGGAAGGGTTTGACTTTATTGAAGGTGCTCTCGTCTCCGCCCGCCATGATGGTGAGGCTCGCAGCTTTAGCTCCCAGCTCGCCACCAGACACAGGTGCATCAAGGTAC